>JAADCR010000015.1 GCA_013154375.1 Aquificota bacterium
AAGCCCTACGCACGCCACTACCTGAAGGGCATCGTCGAGCACTTCGGAGACCCCGAAGGCGAGGTTCTCTTTATAGCCAGCGGGACGGCCGCCGCTCAGGCTAAGGAGGCTACGCAGATACTCATCCACGAAGAGGGCGTAAAGGCGCGCGTTTTAAGGCTTAAGACCATCAGACCCTTCCCCACGGAAGAGGTGAGGGAGGCGGTAAAGGGCGCCAAGTACGTCTTTATACCCGAGTTTAACGTAGTAGGCTGGCTCGACCGCGAGGTCAGGAAAGCCCTTTACGGACACGCCGAGGTACCCATCTTCGGGACGCCCCGCGTAGGCGGCGGCATGACGATGCCCCCCGAGTTTATCGTCCAAGAGGTGCTCAAGATAATAGGCAAGGAGGTGAAGCATGTCACTTAAGATTTTCAAAATTAACGAGGAGCTTAAAGAGTACATGCCTCAAGAGATAATAGACCTCGAGGAGAAGGCCACTTGGGGCAACCCTAAGCGGGGGGTTATGGACCTTCCTTACGCCAAGGAGCTGGTGGAGGAGCACTCCCTCTGCGCGGGCTGCCCCGAGTCGGCGGCCTTTAGGTACATTCTCGCCTCCCTGCCCGACCCCGAGAACACGGTAATCGTTAACTCCACGGGCTGCTCGTCTCTGGTCTTCCCTCACATAGCCCTTCACACGGTCCACCCGCTTTTCGGTAACCAGAACGCGGTGGCCTCGGGGATAAAGAGGACGCTCGAGTGGCGCTTCCCCGACATGAACAAGGACGTGGTAGTTATCGCCGGCGACGGCGCCACCGTAGACATCGGCCTCGACTGCACGCTCCAGTCGTTCTTCCGTCAGGAGAAGATAACCACCATATGCTTTGACAACGAGGTTTACGCTAACACGGGCGGCCAAGACAGCGGCGCCACGCCTAAGGGCATGGAGTTTAAGATGGCGCCCGGCGGAAAGCAGTGGGACAAGGTTCCCATGTGGCAGCTGGCCATAGACTCGGGCTGCCACTACGTGGCGAGGCTCACCGTCTCGTCGCCCAAGAAAGTCGAGCAGGTGGTAAAGAAGGCCATATACGTCGCGCGCGAGGTAGGCCCCACCTACATCCACCTCTACACCCCTTGCATCCTCGAGATAGGTCTCAACGCGGACCAAGGCCTGTGGGAGATGAGACAGCGCGACAAGGAGCGGTTTAAGTTCTTCGAGTACATGAGCGACGAGGCTAAAGAGGTCATTAAGAAGAAGAAAGAGGAGGGTCTGTTATGACCAGAAGGAGGATAAACGTCCGGATGCCCGCCATAGGCGGGCAGGGCGCCGTCTCGGCCGCCCACATCATGGCCACCGCCGCGGACCACGCGGGCTACTACGCGGTGTCTAACCCCTTCTACGGCGCCGAGAAGCGGATGGCTCCCTCCGAGAGTTACGTCCGGATAGGCATAGAGCCCATATACGACCGGGGAGAGGTGGTCTACCCTGACGTGATAATGGTCTTCCACCCTCAGGTCATCACCATGGGCAAGTCGTACACCATGCCCTTCTACTCGGGCATTAAAAAGGGCGGGCTGATAATTATTAACGCCGAGGAGGACCTGCTTAGCGAAGAAGACTGGGCTTACCTTAAAGAGCGCGACGTTAAGGTCTTTAACTTCGGTGCCACCAAGTTCGCCGTAGAGATAGCGGGCACGGAGCTGGCCACCAACATGGCCATGCTGGGCGCCTTCTTCGGCATTACGCAGATAGTGGGCATGGACTCGATAGAGGAAGGTATAAAGTCGAGGTTCCTTAAGAAGTTCGTAGCCTCCGGCGGTACGGCGGCCCTCGACTCGGCCATAGAGCGGAAGTTCAAAAAGAAGCTCGAGCTTATAGAAAAAAACATAGCCACCGCCCGCGCCGCTTACGAGTTTGCCAACCAGTGGGCAAAAGAGCACGGCATAACGCCGTGGCTGCCTAAGCCCGAGGGCGCTTTACAGAGCTGATGCTCGAGCGCGAGAAGCTGAGAAAGCTTATAAAGGAGCGGGCGCTCAAGGTAGCGCCCGAGCCCGTCTTTAAACTCGCTTCGGGCAAGCTCAGCCGCTACTACGTAGACCTAAAACAGGTCACCTTTGACCCCGAGGGGGCCTACCTGACCGGGAAAGCCATGTACGAGCTTATAAAAGACTGCGGTCCCGACGGAGCGGGCGGTCTCACCTTAGGCGCCGACCCCATAGCCTACGCCGTCTCCTTCGTCTCGCTCATGGACGGCAATCCCGTAAAACCTTTCGTGGTACGCAAGGAGCCTAAAGACCACGGGACGGGACGGCTTATAGAAGGGCTTTTAAAAGAGGGGGAGAGGGTGGCCGTGCTCGAAGACGTAATAACCACGGGCGGCTCGGCGCTTAAGGCCGTAAGAGCCTGCCGCGAGGCCGGGCTCGAGGTAATAGGCGTTTTCGCCGTGGTTGACCGCGAGGAGGGCGCCGAGGAGAACTTAAAGAAAGAAGGGCTGCCGCTTTACGCCCTCTTTAAGCTCTCCGAGCTTCTCGGCCCGCCTTAACCACCTCCTCTAAGAGCCTGTCCAGACCCCAACGCTTTACCGCCGAGACGGTTACCGCCCTGCCGCCCACGAAAGCCGGGTGAGGCAGGGCCTTTGCCTCCTCCTCCGTCTCGACGAGCCTGTCGGCCTTGTTAAGCGCGTAAACGACGGGCTTCTCGTCGGCCGAGAGCTCCTTCAGTATCCCTTTTACCGTCTCCACCGCGTCGAGCCAGCCCTCTTCCGAGAGGTCGACTACATGGAGTATAACGTCGGCCTCCGAGACCTCCTCGAGCGTAGCTTTAAAGCTCTCTATAAGCTCAGGCGGGAGCTTTCTTATAAAACCCACCGTGTCGGTAAACAGAAGCCTCAGGCCGGGTGCCAGCGTACGGGCCGAGGTCCGCGTGTCAAGCGTAGCGAAGGGCATGTCCGCGGTAAAGACGTCCTTTTTCGTCAACGCCTTCATAAGCGTAGACTTACCCGCGTTCGTGTAGCCCACTATGGCCACCTTAAGCAGCTCCTCCCCGTGGCGGGGCCGCTCCCGCCGTTTGCGCTGCTCGCGCCGACGGCGCTTAATCTCTTCCAGCTCCTGCTTTATGCGGTGAATCCGCTTCTTTATAAGCCGCCGCCTAATCTCCGTCTCCTGCTCGCCCGGCCCGCGCGCCCCGAGACCGCCGCCGAGCCTCGAGAGGCTCTTACCTTTTCCTTGTAGCCGCGGAAGCTCGTGCATAAGCCGCGCCAGCTCCACCTGAAGCTTAGCCTCTTTACTTTTAGCCCGCCGCGTGAATATCTCGAGCACCAAGTCCGTACGGTCCAAGACCTTGACGCGGAGCTCGCGCTCGAGGTTAGACAGCTGGGCGGGGCTTAAAAAGTCGTCGAAGACCACCGCGTCGGCTTTGGTGCCCTTTACCACGGCTTTTAGCTCCTCGAGCTTACCGGCGCCGAGGTAAAAGCGGCGGTCGGGCTCCTCCTTTCTCTGGAGCAGGTAGCCGAGCGCGTGGCCCCCGAGGGCTTTAAGAAGCTCCCTCAGCTCCTTTATCGACTCTTTAGAGGCCTCTTTAGGGTTCTCTTTACCCCATATGCCTACGAGAACCGCCCTCATACGATTAATTTAGGGCTGGCCCTCCACGATGGTGCTTATGGCGTGCTTGTAGATAAGCTGGTGCTGCCCGTCCACGTCGAGCAGTATCGTGTAGCGGTCGTGGTCTAAAATCTTGCCCACGATGCGGTTGCCGCGCGTTAGAAACACCGTTACGGTAACGCCCGTCTCCTTGTAGCGGTTTAAAAGCTCGTCCTGAACGTTCGACTGCCGCTCTTCCATGGGTAGCATAATGAAGACCTCCGGTAACTCTATGTATTATATCCTTGAACGCCCTGCGGGCGTCTTTTAAATTAATGGTTATGCTCCGTCTCTGGGAAACCCCGGGCCGGCTCGAGAGCCTCTTTCTCGAGCTTCTCGACGACCCGTCTAAGAAAGAGCTCCTTCTATACCCCATATGCTACTGTCAGGCCGTCCGCCGGCTCGGCGACTTCGAGGTACCCCTTAAAAGCCTTCTCCGCTGCACCGACAAGTCGTACCGCTTTACGCGCGTCTCGTGGCAGGACCACCTGCTCGAGCTCGACCTGTTTCTCCTAAAAGACAAGCGAGGCCGTACCTTCCGCGGGAAGGAGATTCTCGCCCTCTGCGACGAAGAAGGCCTGAGGGCCGAGCTGCTGCCCGAGTACCGCGACGAGTTTTACGGCTTTTACGCCCGTCTGCTAAAGTACTGGACCGTCCTAAGCTCGGCCTCCCCTTACGAGAACGAGCCGCCCGAGACCTTGTCGGCCAAGCTCGCCGTAAAAGCCTTTAACGAGGGCCTGTATAAAGAAGTCCGCCTCTACGCAAGCCTCTGCTCCCAGCGCTACCCCTCCGCCCGCGACTTCTTTACCGCACTAAAGCTACTGGCCGAGTTTTACGAGGCCTACCAAGAGGGCAAGCTAAAAGAAGAGAACCTGAAAAAGGCGCGCGCGCTTTTAAGCGTTCTGGGACCGCGCTTTTTAGGCGTAAACCTCCGATGCCTGAAAAGGGAGCTCGACAGGCTTCTAAAGTCTCTAAAGCGCGGCACCGTTTACCCTATAAAGCTCACCTTCTCCGAGAGCCACGGCGTAAAGCCCTTTAAAAAGCTCTTAAACTTCCTGCTCAAACCCTTCAGAAGGTCGTCCTCCGCGGATGAAAGAGTTCTCTGACCCGCTTTACGGCTTTATCCGCCTTACGGACTTCGAGCTGAAACTCGTCGACAGCCTGCCTTTCCAGCGCCTCAGGTTTATAAAACAGCTCGGGCTTGCCTTCCTCGTCTTCCCTTCGGCCCACCACACGCGCTTCGAGCACTCCTTAGGCACGCTTTTCGTGACCGACCTCGTAGCCCGGCGTCTGGGCTTTAGTAAAGAGGAACGGACGCTCTTACGCGTAGCGGCGCTGCTACACGACCTCGGCCATCCTCCCTTCTCCCACACCACCGAGGAGCTTCTGCCTTCTAAAAGCCACGAGAGCTTTACCGAGACGCTCGTCCTTAACACCGAGCTTAAAGAGCTGCTCACTAACGAGCTCGGTAAAGACGGGCTTAAGCTCGTTCTCCGTCTGGCGCTCGGCAAGCCCGCAGACGAGCGCGAGCGCTTCCTCTCCTCCGTAATAACCGGCCAGCTCGGGACCGACCGTCTCGACTACCTGAGACGCGACGCCTACTTCTGCGGCGTAGCCCTCGGCAGCTTCGACTACACGCGCCTTTTAAGCACCCTAACCCCCGTCGACGGGTCTATAGGCGTAGAGCTCAGGGGCCTGAGGGCGCTCGAGGACTTCTTCGTCTCGCGCTACTTTATGTACCAGCAGGTGTACTTCCACAAAGTCGTCAGAATCTTAAGCTTACACCTCGTCGAAGCCCTCAAAGAGCTTATAAAAGAAGAAGAGCTAAAAGACCCTTCGGGTTTTTTAGCCTTAAACGACGCGAGCGTCCTTACGCGGCTCATGCAGCACCCGAGAGCCCGCGAGCTTACGCTCGGCCGCCGACACTTTAAAGAAGTTTTCTCCACCGACGACCGGGAGCGGTTTTTAACCGTTAAAAAGGAGCTTCTAAAGCTCTTTCCTAAAGAGATTCTACGCTTCGACGCGGTAAAGAAAGAGCTATACGAAGAGGTGCCCGTCGTGGACGGAGGCAAGGTCTACCGCGCGAGCGAGCTCTCGCCGCTTCTCTCGTCGCTAAAGCCCGTAGAGACTTACCGCGTTTACGCGGAGAGGGACCGATGGCGCGAGGTAAGGTCGGCTATAGAGCGGCTCTCCTGACGCTCCTTCTCGTCCAGAGCCTTCTGGCGTTTCTGGGTCTGCTTAAAGTAACGGGCGACCCGTTTCTTCTGCTGCCGCTTCTTATCACCTTCTCAGGCTACCTGCTCAGCCTTAAAGGCCACGCAATAAGAGAGCTACTTCTGTTTCCCGTCGCCGCCTTCGGGGCCGCCTTTTTCCTTTTACAGCTATCGCTGGAGGAGCTCCTTACGCCCCTCGCCCGCGCCCTTACGTTTATCCTGAGCGTAAAGTGGCTCGGGAAAAAAGAGACGCGCGACGCGCTCCAGATTCTCACCCTGTCTTCTCTGGGCGTAGCCCTCACCGTGGCGGCGGACCCGTCCCCCTCGTCGTTTCTGCTTTTAGCCTCGGCCGCCTTCAACGCCTTCCTATTTCTCGTTCTGCTAACCTTCTACGCCAAGCTCGGCGACGCACCGCTAGAGAAGAGCCTCGTTAAAAGTCTTCTGGGCGTCACGCTCGTCCTGTTTACGGCTACCCTAACAGCCTCTTGGCTCTTTTTCTTTCTCCTACCTAGGCCCGAAGGGCCTCTTTTTAACCCTTTTAAAAAGAAAGGCGGTCTCGTCTCGGGCCTTACCGACGGCGTGGAGCTGGGCGAGGTGGGCAAGGTAAGGTACGACGAGACGGTGGTTCTGCGCGTCTTCGGGCCCGTCGAGAGCCCTTACTGGCGCGTCCTTACGCTCGAGCTTTTCGACGGTAAGAAGTGGAGCCCCGCCCCTAAAGACCGCGAGCCCGAGCTGCCCTACGAGGGCCTGCGCTACCGGCTCATCGTTGAGCCTACGCTCTTAGACTACCTCCCTACGCCCGACTACCCGTTTAAGATAGAAAAGCTGGAAGGGGCGCGCCTTTACTACTTCCGCCTTACCGGCGGGATTTACCGCGTCTACCCGCTACCTTCGGCTCCCGTTAAAATCACCGTAACCGCCTCGCCCTTTTACGCTCCGCGCGACCCGCCCACCTCGGTCCACTACCAGCTACCCGACGGCCTCTCCCCCCGCGTGGTAGAGCTGGCTAAAGAGCTGGGCAGAGGGGCCCGCAACGCCCGCGAGCTTATTAAGCGCGTAAAGGCCTTCTTTAAAGACTTCAGCTACACGGACGAGCTCCCACCCGCGGGCGACGACCCGCTCGAAGCGTTTCTGTTTAAACACAGAAAAGGCAACTGCGAGTACTTCGCCTCCGCTACGGCCGTGATTCTGCGGCTAAACGGCGTACCGGCCCGTCTCGTGGCCGGCTTTCACGGCGCGGTAAAAAACGAGTTCGGTAACTACTACCTCGTACTCCACTCGATGGCCCACGTCTGGGTAGAGGCTTACGACGGCGAGAAGTGGCTCCGCGTCGACACCACGCCCCCTTACGCACCGCCCGCCTTAAACCGCGTAAGTAAGCTCGAGCTCCTCCTCGACGCCCTTCTAACCTTCTGGTACGACAACGTCGTCGGCTTCTCGGCAAAAAAGCAGAGAAAGCTCTTCGTCGGCTTTAAGGACTTCCTTAGCCGGCTTAAAGCTTACGGGCCGCAAGCGCTCGGCTTAGCCGTCCTTTTAATCCTTACGGCTTTAGCCTTCCGCCTCTACTTTACGCACTTTAGAGAGACGCCCGAGAACCTCCTTAAGAGGCTAAAGGCGGCGGCCGAGAAGAAGGGCGTAAAGGCCTCCACGCCCGAGGAGATTCTTAAGGCCTTCCGCGGGAAGCCCGAGTACGAGCGCGTAAAGTTCGTGGTAAGGGCCTACCAGCGCTACAAGTACTCGCCTTACCGCGACAAGAAGGAGCTTAAAGAGGCCTTTAAGGTAGTAAAAACTATAAAATAGAAAGGAATGCTGGAGCGCGAAGAAGAGCTTTTAGAGTGGGCCGAGTTCTTTAAAGCCCTCTCTCACCCGGTAAGGCTCAAGATAATAGGCATTCTGCTCCAGCAAGGGACGCAGTGCGTAAAGAACTTAGGCGAGCTTCTAAACCTCTCTCAGCCGAGCGTCTCGCAACACCTGTCTATACTAAGGGCTCGCGGGATAGTGGGCTGGCAGAGACAAGGCTCTATAATATGCTACTATATTAAAGACGAACGCGTTAAAAAGCTCTACGAGCTACTAATAAAGGAGGCGGAGAATGGCAGGAAGGGTCATTACGCTCACCGAGGAAAACTGGGACCGTGAGGTCCTCCAGTCGGATAAACCCGTTCTCGTGGACTTCTGGGCACCTTGGTGCGGCCCGTGCCGCATCATAGCTCCCATCATCGAAGAGCTTGCCGAAGAGTTCGGCGACCAGATTAAGGTCGGCAAGCTTAACACCGACGAGAACCCCAACATAGCCATGCGTTACGGCATAAGGGCCATACCTACGCTCATCCTCTTCAAAAACGGTGAGGTGGTCGACACGCGCATAGGCGTCCAGCCTAAAGAGGCGCTCAAGCAGATGATTCTCGAGCACCTCTCTTAATGGAGGAGAA
>JAADCR010000049.1 GCA_013154375.1 Aquificota bacterium
CCTTCTTTCTTCGGCTGGACTTCCACCTGTGCCAGCTCGGCAAGCTCGTCTATAATGCGCTGAGCCAGCTTTTTACCGAGCTCGGGGTATATGTTTTCGCGGCCGCGGAAGCGTATCCAGACTTTTACTTTGTTGCCGTCTTCGAGAAACTCGCGCATGTGCTTGAGCTTTACCTGCAGGTCGTGCTCGTCTATCCGTACCTTCATCCGTATGTCCTTTACCTCTATGCGGTGCTCGCGCTGTTTTCTCCTCGACTCGCGCTCTTTCTTCTTTAGCTCGTACTTAAACTTTCCGTAATCCATTATTTTGCACACGGGAGGGTTAGCATTCGGCGCAATCTCGACCAAATCTAACCCCTTCTCCTCGGCTATTTTCAGGGCTTCCCTGACGGGCATAATGCCCAGCTGCTGACCGTTCTCGTCAATTAACCGGCACTCCTTAGCCCTAATCTGACGGTTAACGCGATAATCTTTAATCTTACCCATCTATCCTCCTCGTAAGACGAGATTTGTACACATTAATACCCCGTTTTGCCGCCCCTCTTTGTTCTTCAGTTATTAATATATCTCTAACGACCGCGCGGTAAAACCGCGCGGTAACGGGTCTTTTCTTAAAAATCGTCGGGATTTTTCTACTCATATCTCGCGCTGGGCGTGTCTGTTGGCGTGGCACTGTATGTTTACCGCCACCGGGAGGGAAGCTATGTGACAGGGGTACATCTCCACCTTTACGTCCACCGCCGTAACCAGCCCGCCGAAACCCATGGGCCCCCACCCTACTTTGTTTACCTCCTCTAAAAGCTCCTCCTCCACGCGCGCTATAAGCGGATTCTCATGCCTCTGACCCACCGGCCTTAAGAGAGCTTTCTTTGCCAGATAAGCGCAGTACTCGAAGTTACCGCCTATCCCTACGCCCACCGTGAAAGGCGGGCAAGCGTTGGGTCCGGCCTGCTTTACCGTCTCGACGACGAACTTTTTAACCCCCTCCCACCCGTCGGCGGGTTTAAGCATGGCTAACCGGGAGGTGTTTTCCGAGCCTGCACCTTTTGGCGCTACTACTATCTTTATTTTGTCGCCCGGCACTACCTCGTAGTGTATAATGGCCGGCGTGTTGTCGCCCGTGTTTTTCCGCTCGAACACGGGGTCCCAGACCACGGAGGCCCTTAGGTACCCTTCTTTAGTAGCTTCCCGTACCGCCTCGTTTACCGCCTCTTCTATAGAGCCGCCCGTGACGCGCACGTCCTGCCCTAAGAAGATAAACACCACGTCTATACCCGTGTCTTGACAGTAAGGAAGCCCTTGCTCGCGGGCGATTTTTGCGTTCTCTATTATCTGCTGAAGGACCTCTTTACCCAGCGGCGACTGCTCTTTTTTTAGAGCCTCCTCGTACGCCCGAAGGGCGTCTTCGGGAATCTTGTAGTTAGCTTCTATAATGAGCTCCTTAACGGCCTTTTTAATCTCACTGACCGGAACTTCTCGCACTCAGTATGCCCTCCGCCACTTCGACGGCTTTCTTTACGGACTCAACGGAGCGGCGCCACATCTCCCTCTCTTCTTCTATCATAGGCACCTTTATAACCTCTTCAACCCCGTTAGAGCCGAGTTTTGCCGGTACGCCCACGCAGAAGCCCTGAACGCCGTAGTACTCCCCGGCCTCTCCGTCGAGGTAGACGCTGCACGGGAGTATCCGCTTACTGTTCTGGACGAAGGCCTCTATCATGTCCACCACCGCGGCGGCGGGTGCGTAGTAAGCCGAGGTGCCCATAAGGTTTACTATCTCGCCTCCGCCGAAGCGCGTCCTCTCTATTATCTTCTCGAGCTTCTCCTTAGGCAGGAGGTCTTTTAAGGGTATCCCGCCCACGTTGGATATAGATATTAAAGGCACCATCTCGTCGCCGTGGCCGCCTATAACGTAGGCGTGTATGTCTTTAGGAGAGACCATGAGCTCCTCGGATATAAAGGTCTTAAAGCGGGCCGAGTCGAGCACGCCCGCCATGCCCACCACGCGGTTTTTAGGCAGCCCGAGCAGCTTGTAAGTGACGTAGGTCATCACGTCGACGGGATTGGTGACCACGAGCACTATAGCGTCGGGGGCGTACTTTTTTATCTTGTCGGCTATAACCGAGACTATCTTTATGTTAGCTTCTAAAAGGTCCTCCCGGCTCATGCCCGGCCTCCGGGGGAAGCCGGCGGTTATAACGACGATGTCCGAGCCTTCCAGCGGCTCGTAGCCCTCCCCCTCGGGCGTAACCGTGTAGCCCTCTACGCGGGCGTCTATGTCCATGGCCGAGAGCATCTGTTTCATGTCGAGGGCTTTCCCCTTTACCGGCTCGAAGAGCTTCCCGTCTACCTGACGGGGTATGTCGAACATCTTAACGTTTGCCAGATTTTTTAAAAGCAGGAGGCTGGCCACGTGCTCCCCCACGTTCCCCGCGCCTACGATGGCGACGGTCTTTTTCATCTTCATGACCCACCTCCTTGTTTGTTCTTTATGTAGTTCAGCCTCCCGCCGGCTAAGAGTATCTCCTTCTGTACGGGCGTTAGGTTGTAAGTGCAGAGCACCTCTTCGCCGGTGGTTTTGTTGATAACCAGCACGTCCTCGCCCCGCTTTATCCGCTCTATAAGGTCGGGAATCTCTATCTCGTCGCCTAAGGTAAACTTGTCGTAGTCGTCTTTGTCCTTAAACTCGAGCGGAACTATGCCGAAGTTTATAAGGTTAGCGTGGTGTATGCGGGCAAACGACTTGGCTATAACGGCCCTAACGCCTAAAAACCTCGGCGCGAGTGCCGCGTGCTCCCGCGACGAGCCCTGCCCGTAGTTCTCGCCGGCAATAATGACGCCCGCTTTGCCCTGCTCCTTGAGCTTTTTCATCCGCGGGACGAACTCGGGGTCTACGTAGTGGTAAACGTACTCAGAGATGGCGTATATGTTCGACCTTAAAGGTAAGATTTTCGCGCCCGCGGGCATGATGTGGTCCGTGGTTATGTTGTCCTCGACTATAAGCGCCACCTCACCCTCGAGCTTTTCCGGCAGCGCGTCAAACTCGGGCAGGGGCTTTATGTTAGGCCCGCGGTATATCTCCACCTTCTCGCGCTCTTCTTTAGGCAGCGGAGGGATAAAGGCCTCGTCGCCGTAAGGGAAGCGCTCGGGCATCTCTACTTTTATCCACTTTATGCCTTCTCTCTCGGCCAGCTTCCTCGGGTCTACTATCTCGCCTGCTATGGCCGCGGCTACGCAGACCTCCGGCGAGGCGAGGTACACCTGCGCGTCGGGCGTGCCGGACCTTCCTTTAAAGTTACGGTTAAAGCTCCTGACCGTAACGCCTCCCGACGGCGGGGCAAAGCCCATACCTATACAAGGGCCGCAGGCGCTTTCTAAAATCCGGGCCCCGGCTTTTAAGAAGTGCATAAGGTCGCCCGTCTGGGTTATAAGCTCAAGCGCCTGCTTAGAGCCCGGAGCCACCGCAAATACCACGTCGGGGTGGACCTTTTTACCCTCGAGCATCCGGGCCGAGCGGATAAGGTCCGCGTACGAGGAGTTGGTACACGAGCCTATAACTACTTGGTCTACCTTTACGCCCTCCACCTCGCGGACGGGTACCACGTTGTCGGGCGAGTGCGGGCAGGCTATAAGCGGCTCAAGCTCCGAGAGATTTATCTCGATAACCTCGTCGTACTCAGCGTCCGGGTCGGGCAGAAGCTCTACCCAGTCCTCCTCCCGGCCTTGAGCCCTCAGGTAGGCCCGCGTAACCTCGTCCGAAGGGAATATAGAAGTAGTAGCGCCGAGCTCGGCACCCATGTTGGTGATGGTGGCCCGCTCGGGTACCGACAGCTCTTTAACCCCTTCGCCGAAGTACTCGAATATCTTACCCAGCCCGCCTTTAACCGTTAAACGCCTTAAAAGCTCCAAAATTACGTCTTTGGCCGTAACCCACGGCGGGAGCTTACCCGTCAGCTTAACGCCCACTATCTTGGGCATCTTCAGGTAAAACGGCTCGCCCGCCATGGCGGCCGCCACGTCCAGACCGCCCGCCCCTATGGCCAGCATGCCCATGCCGCCCGCGGTGGGCGTGTGCGAGTCCGAGCCTAAAAGGGTCTTGCCCGGTTTGGCAAAGCGCTCGAGGTGAACTTGGTGACATATCCCGTTTCCCGGCTTAGAGAGCCATATGCCGTACTTTTTAGCTACGCTCATAAGGTACTTGTGGTCGTCGGCGTTCCTAAAGTCCGTCTGGAGCATGTTGTGGTCTATGTACGAGACCGAGAGCTCCGTCTTTACCTCCGGAACGCCCATAGCCTCAAACTCGAGGTAGCACATGGTGCCCGTGGCGTCTTGCGTAAGCGTCTGGTCTATCTTGAGCGCTATCTCCTCGCCGGGCGTCATGTCGCCCGCTATAAGGTGCTCCTTTATGATTTTCCACGCTACCGTACCTCTGGCCATGCCTACCTCCTTAACCTTCCATTTTAAGCCTACGGAAAACGGGAACGGTGGTGCCGGTGGCGGGAGTCGAACCCGCACGCCCGCAGAGGGGCAGGGGATTTTGAATCCCCCGCGTCTGCCAGTTCCGCCACACCGGCTTACCCAAATAGTTTACCTTAAAGGCTTCTCTATAATCCCGCCGCCTATTAAAGTGTCCCCGTCGTAAAGCGCCAGCACCTGACCCGGCGTTATCCCCCTCACCGGCTCTTTAAACTTAACCACGACGCCCTCGTCGGTTTTTTTAACCTCTTTAACCTCCACCGGCTTACTGCGGTAGCGTATCTGTCCCTTAAGCTCCTTAGCCGTCTCTAAAGGCGCGTGGAGGTTTAGCTCCTTTACCAGCAGCGCGTCGCTATACAGATACTCCTCCTCACCTACCCAGACGGTGTTACTCTCCGGCTCGAGCCGTACCACGTACACCGGCTTACCGTAAGACACGCCGAGCCCCCGCCGCTGGCCCACCGTAAAGCGGTAAATCCCGTCGTGCTCGCCCAGCACCTTACCCGAGACGTGCCGTATAAGCCCCTTCTTGACCCCCACGCGCTCCTTTATAAACTCGCCCGGCGACTTACCCATTAAAAAACAGACCTCCTGAGAGTCGCGCTTGTCGGCCACGGGCAGCCTGTGCTGCCGCGCAATCTCCCTTACCTCTTCCTTGGTAAGCTCGCCCAGCGGGAAGACGAGCTTAGAAAGGTCCTCTTTCCGCACCAGCGCCAGAAAGTAAGTCTGGTCCCTCTTTAAGTCTTTAGGCCTCTTTATAAGACGACCCCTTACGGGGTCGTCTATAAGCCTCGCGTAGTGGCCCGTGGCCAGCCTCTCCGCACCGGCTACCTGAGCAAGGTAACTGGCCAGAAAGCCCGTTTTAACCTCGCGGTTACAGACGGCGCACGGGTTAGGCGTGCGGCCGCTTAAGTACTCGCGCACGAACGGCTCTACGACCTTCTCCTCAAACAGCCTCCGCCAGTCGAAGACCAAGTGAGGGATGCCGAGCCTACGCGCCACGCGGGCTGCGTCCTTAACGTCTTCGGGCGAGCAGCAGACCCTCAGCTCCTCCGTCTCGCAAGCGGGAGCCTCGTGAAACTTTAAGGTAACCCCCAAAAGGTCGTGGCCTTGCTCCTTAAGCAGGAGGGCCGTTACGCTGCTGTCGACCCCCCCGCTCATGCCTACCGCAACCTTCATAGATGATTAAAGTTAGACCATCATCCGCTCGACGAAAGTAACGTCGTGCTTCCCTTCTATAAACTCCTTGTGCGCGAGCACGCGCTTGTGAAACTCCAAGTTCGTCTTTAAGTTCTTACCTTCTACGATAAACTCCTCTAATGCTCTCCGGCCGCGCGCGATAGCCTCCCCGCGGTCCCGACCCCAGACTATAAGCTTTGCTAAAAGCGAGTCGTAGTAAGGCGGTATCGCGTAGCCCTGATACGCGTGCGTGTCCACCCTCACGCCCGGCCCGCCGGGTAGCACCAGACGCTCTATAAGCCCCGGCGAGGGCATAAAGGTGTTCGGGTCCTCCGCGTTTATCCGAAACTCTATAGCGTGGCCCGTGCTTCTAACCTCGGGCAGCTTAAGCTCTTCACCCGCCGCCGCCAGAATCTGGAGCTTAACAATGTCTAAGCCCGTGACCATCTCCGTAACCGGGTGCTCCACCTGAATGCGGCCGTTCATCTCCATAAAGTAAAAGTTCCCCTCCTCGTCCATAAGAAACTCCACCGTCCCGGCCGAGCTGTAGCCCAGCTCCTTACAGAAAGCCACCACCTTCTCGCAGAGCTCCCTTCTTTTTTCTTCGCTCACCGCGGGGCTGGGCGCCTCCTCTATAAGCTTCTGGTGCCGCCGCTGGATAGAACACTCCCGCTCGCCCAGACAGTAAACGTTACCCCTCTCGTCCGCTATTACCTGAAACTCCACGTGCTTAGGGTTCTCCACGTACTTCTCTACGTAAAGACGGCCGTCTCCGAAGGCCGTCTCAGCTTCCTTTTTAGCCAGAAGAAACTTCTCCCTAAGCTCCTTCTCGTTTCTGACAACCCTTATACCCCGGCCGCCTCCGCCCGCCGCCGCCTTTATAACCACCGGGTACCCTATCTTCTGGGCTATCTTCAAAGCCTCCGAGAGCTCCACCGGCTCCTCGCTCCCCGGCACCAAAGGCAGGCCCACCTTTTTAGCCACCTTTTTAGCCAAGATTTTGTCACCTATCTTAGCCAGCACCTCGGGCCTCGGCCCTATAAACTTGGCCCCGCTTCTTTCTACAATCTCGGCAAACTTCGGGTTTTCCGACAGAAAGCCGTAACCCGGGTAGACCGCGTTAGCCTTACTAACCTCTAGAGCAGACATAATCCGCGGTATGTCTAAATAGCTCTCGGACGGCGACGGCGGGCCTATGCAGACCGCCTCGTCGGCCAGCTCCACGTGCAGACTGTTCCTGTCGGCCTCCGAGTAGACGGCCACCGTCTTTATCCCGAGCTCCCGGCAGGCCCTTATGGCCCTTACCGCTATCTCACCCCTATTAGCTATCAAAACCTTCTTAAACATTACTATGATTCATATAATAACCCTCACGTTTAACCCTTACGGGAGTAAGGAAATGGAGGTAAAAGCCTTTTACTGGGAGAGAGACCGCTTAAAGCTCCTCGACCAGCGCGAGCTGCCCCGCCGCGAGCTCTGGCTCACGCTCACGGACCACCTGCAGGTGGCCCAAGCCATAAAAAACATGGCCGTCCGCGGAGCACCCGCCATAGGCTGCGTCGCCGCCTACGGCTTCGTACTGGGCGTAAAAAAAGGCTACCCGGCTAAAGAGGTCTACGAGACGCTTAAAAACACCCGCCCCACCGCTTACAACCTCTTCTGGGCCCTAAACCGCGTCTTAAAAGCCTACCAAGAAGGCAGAGACCCCGAAGAGGAAGCCGTAAAGATAGAGCGCGAAGACTACGAAGCCAACAAGAAGATGGGTAAACTGGGCAGCAGCCTTATAAAACCCAACGCCCGCATCCTCACCCACTGCAACACCGGCGCCCTCGCCACCGCCGGCTGGGGCACGGCATTGGGCGTTATAAGAAGCCTCCATTACGAAGGCAAAAAACCCTTCGTATGGGTAGACGAGACGCGGCCCTACCTACAGGGCAGCCGCTTAACCGCTTGGGAGCTCCTTAAAGAAGGCATACCCCACAGCGTCATTACCGACTCCACCGCCGGCTACCTCATGAAGAAAGGCCTCGTAGACGCCGTTTTGGTGGGAGCAGACCGTATAACCCGTCGCGGCGACGTAGCCAACAAAATAGGCACCTACACCCTTGCCGCGTTAGCCCGACGGCACGGCATACCCTTCTTCGTAGTAGCCCCTACCTCTACGGTAGACCCGACCACCGAGAGCGAGAACGAGATACCCATAGAAGAAAGGTCAGAAGAAGAAGTAAAGACCTGCGGTGGCTGCCCCGTAGCACCCGACGGCTCACCCGCGTACCACCTCGCCTTCGACACCACCCCCGCCGAGCTTATAACCGCGATAATCACCGAGAAAGGCGTCTTCAAGCCCCACGAGATTACAAAAACCCTTGACACGAAACTTTAGCGGTATATAATCAGATAATGTCACGAGGCGGCGCTAAGCGGGGGGTTCGGCGGGGGTTGACGAGCCGGACCCGAGGGATAAATTAAAAAGAGTCAGCGCCGCAAAGAAGGGGGTTGACAAAAAACCCCCGAGGGATAAATTAAAAAGTCGGGCGCAACGCCCATAACAAGGCTCCTTGGCAACTGAATAGGGGGCGGACTCCTCCTCAACCCAGT
>JAADCR010000065.1 GCA_013154375.1 Aquificota bacterium
AGCTGCTCTATTACGTCGAGGCTTATAAGGTCGCGCGCCGAGAGGACGAAGTCCTCCCCTAGGACGAAGCGAGCGCCGCCCGCGCGCGGGTTTAGGTCCTCTATTATCACGCGGAACGGGTGGCGGCAGACCTGATAGCACTCCCCGCGGTTGGCCGACTTTTTAAATATCTCGTGGCTTAAAAAGCAGCGGCCCGAGACGGCCATACACATGGCCCCGTGGACGAAGGCCTCCACCTCGAGCCCCGTCTCCTCTTTAAGCCTTTTAAGCTGGCGGAGGTTCAGCTCCTTAGCCGGGACTATCCGCTTAACGCCGAGTTTTTTGAAAAAGAGCGCGCTCTCGCGGTTGGCCACGCCCGCCATAACCGAGAGGTGCGTCTCGAGGCCCAGCTCGAGGGCCTTAAGCACTACCGCCAAGTCCCAAGCTATGACCGCGTCGAGGCCCGCCTCTTTAGCCCGGTGGAGCACCTCCTCCACGTAAGGCAGGTCCTCGTCAAAGACGAGGGAGTTAAGCGTCAGGTAAGCCCGGGCTCCCTTCTCCGCCGCGGCCTCTTTAACGAGCGGCAGCTCCTCCAGACGGAAGTTCTTTTTAAGCGCACGCTGGTTTAGCTTCTCAAGACCGAAGTAGACCGCGTCGGCGCCTGCTTTAAGAGCGCTCGCGAGCGCCTCCCAGCTCCCGGCCGGGGCGAGTATCTCGGGCCTCTTCATAAGAGAGATAATTTAGACCTTCGGTAGTAAGGAAGGAGGCACGAGCCTGAGAAGGGCCGTCAGAAAGCGCCAGTAGGCCGGCGCGTACAGAACGCCCGTCTTCTCTCTTCTTATAGCGCGGGCTATAGAGCGGGCCACCTGCTCGGGCTCGGCGGCCAGAAAGGAGGGCACTTTTATCCCTTCCGTCATCTTCGTCTTTACGAAGCCGGGCTTGACGTGGAGCACCTTTATCCCGTACGCCCGGCCCCAGAGGCTTAACCCGTCTAAGAAAGCCGAGAAGCCCGCCTTGGCCGACGCGTAAAGAAAGTGGACCGGCCGGACGAGCTCCGCCGCCACGGAGCTTATGCCCACCATATACCCGCCCCCGTTTACGGCCAGCCTGCCGGCCAGATAAGAGAGAAAGGCCGCCGGGCAGTAGTAGTTAGCCGAGGCGTTTTTTAGAAACTCCTCGTAAAGCTCCTCGGGGCGGTAGTTGCGCGAGAGGTAGCCCGCCGCGCAGACCGTAAGCTCGGGCAGCTTAGGCAGAGCTTTTAGAAGCTCCTCGTAGGCGTTAAAGTCGCACAGGTCTAACTTGCGGACCTCTACGCTTAGAGACGGGTAGCGGACCTTAAGGTCGCGCGCAAAGAGCTCGAGCTCCTCCACCTTTCTGCCGGTAAGGACGAAGGCGTAGCCGTCGCGGGCGAGCTCGCGCACCAAGGCCTTGGCTATGTCGCTGTTTGCGCCCAGCACGAGACAGAGCTTCATAGATAGGATTTTAAGCTCTTGCTATACTAACAGAAAACGGAGGAGGCCTCGTGGTAAAGCACGGGATAAGCGTCGTCCAGTGGGGTCCCGAGCTCGAGCTCGGGATACCCGAGATTGACGAGCAGCACCGCAGGCTGGTCGAGATGCTTAACGAGTTCTACCGCGAGCTCGAGGAGGGCCACAAGCACGAAGCGGCCCGCCGCTTCTTCGAGGAGCTCGAGCAGTACGTAAACGAGCACTTTACTTACGAAGAGGCGTTTATGCGGAAGATAGGCTTTCCGGAGCTCGAGCGCCACAGAAAGACGCACGAGCTTTTTAAAAAGCTCGTGAAGGAAGAGCTTAAGCGCTACGAAAGCGGCGACGAGAAAGCTCTTAGGGAGGCCGTAGCGCTGGCGCTCTCGTGGCTATACACGCACATAACCAGAACGGACCGCAAGTATGCCGAGTACTTAAAAGAGAAGGGCTTACTTTAGCTCCTCGTCTAAGTAGACGCGCGAAGGGACGGCTCCCTTCTGGCCTTTGTACTTACCCGCGTAAGGACGGGCCGGCGGGGCGTCGAGGCGGGCAAAGACGAGCTGGCAGACGCGCATGCCCCTGTAGAGCTTTATAGGCACGCGGTTGGCGTTGTAAAGCTCGAGCGTAAGCTGGCCCTCAAAGCCCGCATCCACCCAGCCCGCGTTCTCTATAAACAGACCGAGCCGGCCGAGCGAAGAGCGGCCCTCGACGAAAGCCGTTAAGTAAGCCGGGAGCTTTATAAACTCGAGCGTCGTAGCCAGCACGAACTCTTTGGGTCTTATAACCAGCTCCTCGCCGTAGCGGACTTTCCTTACGCCCTCTACGGGCCGCTTCACGTCTATAGCCCCGTCGCCTTCAAACACGAGCACCTCGTCGCCGAGGCGCAGGTCGAGCGAGGAGCACTGAACCTGCCGCTCGTCAAAAGGCTCGACCACCAGCTCCCCCTTCTTTATAAGCTCCTTAATGCTCCCGTCCGAGAGAATCATACTTCTTTATTATGCGGGTAAAGTTCCGCGTCGGGATATACGCCGGCGGCAGACGCGTGAGAAAAGACGAGCTAAAAGGCGACGACCCGCTTACGCTGGCGCTGCGCTACGTAAAAGAGTTTAAGTACCTCGAGGCGCTTAAGTGGCTCCAGCTCGCGCCCGAGACGCGCGAGAGGTACGAGCTGACGGCCCTCCTGCTCGAGGCCCTCGGGCAGGAAGAGGAGGCGGAAGAGTTTTACGAGAGGGCCGCGGAGCTGCCCCGCTGCAGCCCTTACGAGTTTAAGAAGGAGCTTCCCAGTACTTAGAGGCCGTCTCCCTTATCTCCCTAACGGCCGTAAGCACGCGCTCGAGCTCAGAGAGCGGCAGCTGCGTGGCCGCGTCCGAGAGGGCCTTCTCGGGCTCGGGGTGTACCTCCATAAACACCCCGTCACAGCCCACGGCCACCGCCGCCCGCAGCAGCGGGAACGCAAACTCCCGCATCCCGCCCGACCGGTCGCCCAGCCCGCCCGGCAGCTGGACCGAGTGCGTAGCGTCGTAGATAACGCGCGCGTAGCGGCGCATAATAGGCAGGCTCCTGAAGTCCACCACGAGGTTGTTGTAGCCGAAGCTCGTCCCGCGCTCGGTAAGAAACACCTCCTTAGCTCCGCCGTAGCGGAGCTTCTCCACCACCTTCTCCATGTCCCACGGAGCCATAAACTGGCCCTTCTTCACGTTTACGGGCTTGCCCGTCTTGGCCGCCGCCAGCAGCAGGTCCGTCTGGCGGCAGAGAAAAGCCGGAATCTGGACGAGGTCCACCACCTCGGCCACCGGCTCGGCCTGCCAGCTCTCGTGTATGTCCGTCGTAAGCGGGAGGTTAAACTCCTCTTTAACCCTTCTTAACATCTCGAGGCCCTTCTCGAGCCCCGGGCCGCGGAACGAGCGGACCGACGAGCGGTTAGCCTTGTCAAACGAGGACTTAAAAACAAACTCAAACTCGGGAAAGCGCTCGCGCAGACGCGCCAGCTCCTCGCCCACGCGCAGCAGAAGCTCTTGACTCTCTATAACGCACGGGCCCGCAATTACGAGAAACTTCTCCATAGTTTAAGATATTACTTCGGGGGTTTGGGAATGAAAAAAAAGTACCTGCTTACCGCCGCCCTCCTCGCCGCCTCGTGCGCACCCATGCAGCAGCAACAGAACCTCGAGCAGCGCCTCTCCGAGCTTGAGCTCCGCGTAGCCCGTCTCGAAGAGCAGCAGAAGCTCGACGAGGAGCGCTTCCGCGAGATAAACCGTCGGCTCGACCTGCTTGCCCAGAAGCTCGGCCGGGAAGAGCTGGAGCGCGTTACCAGAGAGACGCTCGCCGAGAAAAGAGAAGAAGTTAAAGAAGAGGAAGAGAGAGAAAGACCTCCTTCGGAGGTAGAGGAGCACTACCGGCAGGCCCTCTCGCTTTACCAGATGAAGCGTCTCTACGAGGCGCGCGACGCCTTTATAGAGTTTTTAAAAACGCACGGGCCTAACGAGCTTACCGACAACGCCTACTTCTGGCTCGGGAAGATATACTACGAGCTCGGCAACAAGGAGCGCGCCCGTCAGCTGCTTCTGACGCTCGTTAAAAAGTGTGAGAACGGAGAGCTGCCCGACTGCAACAAGCTCCCCGACGCGTACCTCGTTCTGGCCAAGATGGCCTTAGAGGAAGGTAACGAAGAAGAAGCGCGTAAGTACCTCTCTATCTTAGAAGAGCGCTTCCCCGACGCGGAAGCCACCGAGCGTGCCCGCGCCCTCTTCTACCGAGAAGGCTCATGAAGCTGCCCCGCCACGTGGCCATCATCATGGACGGTAACGGGCGGTGGGCCTTAAAGCGGGGTCTCCCGCGCGTGGCCGGGCACTACCGCGGCGCCCAGACGGCCGAGAAGGTGGTGGAGCTGGCAAGCCGTTGGGGCATAGAGTACCTTACGCTCTACGCCTTCTCCACCGAGAACTGGCGCCGTCCTAAAGAGGAGGTAGAAGCCCTCTTTTCCCTCCTCGAGGAGTACCTTAAAAGCAAGCGCCGGAAGCTCGAAGAGCTGAACGTCCGCGTAAGGTTTATAGGCAGACGCGACCGCCTCCCTAAAAGTCTGGTAGAGCTCATGAAGCAGATAGAGCAGGAGTCTAAAGACAGGACGGGTCTTAAGCTTTATCTGGCCGTCGACTACGGGGCGCGCGACGAGATACTCCGCGCCGTCAGAAAGCTCTTAGAAAGCCCGCCGGAGCTGCTTACCGAAGAGAGCTTCCGGTCTTACTTGGACCTAAACGACGCGCCCGACCCGGACCTGCTGATACGCACCGGCGGCGAGCAGAGGCTCTCGAACTTCTTGCTTTGGTACCTCGCCTACACCGAGCTTTACTTTACCGAGACCCTCTGGCCCGACTTTAACGAGGAGGAGTTTAAGAGAGCGCTCGAGGAGTTTGCCTCGAGGGAGCGGCGCTTTGGCGGGATATAAGAGCCGCGAGTTTTACGGTCTTTTAGTAGGCCTCGTAAGCTTTCTCCTCGTCTGGGCTCCGGCGCCCGCATTTCTGGCGGCGCTCGCTGCGCTCTGCTACGGCATGGCGCGTGAGCTCGAGAAGGCCTTAAACGAGCCCGGGCTCGCCTACGGGAGCGTTCTCTCGCTTGCGGCCTTCCTCGTCGCGCCGCCGTTGGGCCTGACCGTAGCCGCGCTTACGGCCCTTTACGAGGGCTACCGCCGCTGGCGGCTCGAGCGCTTCTTTAAGAGCTTTTTCCTAAACTTCTACCCGCCGTTCTTTTTAAGCTACCTCTACCCCGTCTACGAGGACGGGCTGCTTCTGGTGCTTCTTGCCGCCGTCTTTGCGCAAGACGTGGCGGCTTACTACGCGGGCCGCCGCCTCGGCAGACGGCCCCTCTTTCCCAAGCTGTCGCCTAAAAAGACGGTAGAGGGTTTTCTGGCGGGCCTTACCGCCGGTACGGCGGCGGGCCTGCTGCTTCTGCAGGCCGAGCCCGCGGCGGCCCTTAAGCTCGTCGCGGTGCTGACGGTAGCCGTGGCAGGCGACTACTTTAAGTCTTTTATAAAGCGTCAGCTCGGGCTTAAAGACTTTTCTAACCTCTTGGGCGAGCACGGCGGGCTTACGGACCGCTTCGACGCGCTTACCTTCGCCGCTCCCGTCTTTTACCTGCTTTTCGGCTCGTAAAGCCTCGGCGTTACGGCAACGAGCTTGCCGTCTTTAATAACGAGCGTGGCCGGCAGAAAGACAAGGTCGTAGCGCTCCTCGAGAAGACCCTTAGGGTCGGCCAGAAGGGGCACGGAGAGCCGTATCTTCTCTTTTTTTAAGTACGCTAAGGCGTCTTCGGGCGTCATAAAGAGCGCTACCGCGTAGACGCGGTAGCGCTTAGACAGCTCGGGGTAAAGCCGCGAGAGCTTCTTCAGGTCTTCCGCGTGACCTACGCAGCTGCCGCTCCAGACGTAAAGCAGAAGCGGCTCGTCGCTTTTAAGCTCTACCTTACGGCCCGTCTCGTCGTAGAAGGTAAGGGAGCTACCGCCGCAGGCGGCCAGCAGAATAAAAACGAAGCTTATTAGAGCTCTCAACTGCCTTCGTGCTTCTTTCGGTGGTGGTGCTGGTGCTCGTGGCGGCTCTTTACGCGGGCTTTAACCTCGAGCGTGCCGCTCTTCTCGAAGGTGAGCTTAACGGGCACCTCTTGGCCTTCCTTTAGGGGCTCTTTGAGGTCTATGAGCATGACGTGGTAGCCGTGGTGCTTGAACTCTACCTTAGAGCCGGGCGGGATGCAGACTTTCTCTTGTCGGACCATGCGGGCTACGCCGTTCTCGAAGACGGTTTTGTGTAGCTCGTGGACGCGGGCTACGGGCGTCGAGACGGCCACGAGGCAGTCCTCCTCGGTGCCCTCGTTAACGACGACCATACCCATCATGGTCGTCTTAGGCCCGGGAGGGGGTAGGGCTATCCAAGGGTCTTCTACCTTTATCTTGGGCTGAGCGAAAGTTACGCCGACGGCGGTCAGTAGTGCGAGAGCTTTCCCCTTCATAGTTATCAATTGTATAATATTCTGGCCATGGAGCAGCCGAGCCCGGTAGGAGCGCTTCTGTTTCAGCTCTTTTTCTTAGCGGCCATATTCTTTATGTTCTACTTCCTTCTCATCCGTCCGCAGAAGAAAGAGCGGGAGAGGCACCAGAAGTTTCTGGCCGGTCTTAAGAAGGGCGACCGCGTTATAACGTCTTCGGGCATATGGGGGACGGTGGTGGAGGTGGGCGACAAGACGGTCACGCTTAAGGTCGACGCTAACACCCGGATAACCTTTACCAAGGAAGCCATTCTTACCTATCAGCCGGGCTACGAGAAGAAGAAAGAGTCAGCTAAAAAGCCGGAAGACGATAAAAGACAGTAGCCAAGCCAGCAGGAAGCTGTAAAGCAGAAAGCCCGTAGCCCAGCGGTAGCCCAGCTCGTTGCCCATAACCGCGTAGGTGCCCGCGCACGAGGTAAAGATAAGGAGAAAGACCATAAACGAGAGGGCTTTAGCGGGCGTAAAGCTGTTTTTTATAACCTCTCTAAGACCGCCCTCGAGCTCTTCGGCCGTAAGGGCGTGGACTTTGGGCGAGAAGACGGCGAGGACGGAACGTTTAGCCGCCTCTAAAAACTCCCTGCCGAGCTTTTTTAGGCTCTCGAGAGGTTTAAACTCGTCGGGCTCGGGGCGCTCAACGCCGTAAAGCACGCCCATGGAGCTGAGCACCACCTCGCGTGCTAAAAAGCCGGGCACGAGGGAGGCGGTGGCCCGCCAGTCGTCTATGCCTACGGGCTTAAAGACGGGCAGGAGGAGCTTGCCCGTCCGGGCCGCGAGGCTCTCGCTCGGCGGGGCTCCGGGCGGGAGGTGCAGAAGGAGCCAGACCACCACCGAGGCGGCGAGTATTACCGTCCCGGCCTTTTTAACGAACTCCTTCGCGTGGGCGCCGGCTACGCGGAGCAGAAGCCTTAAAGGCGGCAGCCTGTAGGGCGGCAGCTCTATAACTACGGGCGGGCTTACGGGACGGAGCTTCTTTTTAAGAAGAAGGCCCGTAAGGAGGGCGGCGGTAAAGCCGAGCAGGTAAAGCCCGCCGACCACGAGGTGTACGCGGTCGGGGAAGAAGACGGAGGCGAAGAAGGTAAAGACTACCAGACGGGCGGGGCAGCTTATAAAGGGTATCATGCTGGCCACGACGAGCCGTTCGGTGAAGCTCTCGAGCGTGCGCGTGGCGAGCACGGCCGGGACGTTACAGCCGAGAGCCATGACCAAGGGTATGACGCTTTTGCCCTGCAGGCCGAGCTTGTGCGTAAAGCGGTCCATGGTAAAGGCTACGCGCGGGAGGTAGCCCGAGAGCTCTAAGAAGGTTATAAGCAGGTAGATGGTGTAGACCAGAGGTAGGAAGGTAAGCACGAAGCCGGCGCCGCCCACGACGGCCTCGGCGAAAAAGCGGCCTAAGGCGGGCGGGGCGCCTAAGGCGTTAAGCAGGGCGTAGACGGCGGGGGTTACGAGCTCGTCGAAGAAGAGCTCTATCCACTCTATCCACGGGGCGGAGAGGTCGAACGCGAGCTTAAATACGAGCGCGA
>JAADCR010000052.1 GCA_013154375.1 Aquificota bacterium
TACAGGGCCAGAACAAAAGGCCGTTGCGGGGTTTTACTTCGGTAGGGAGTAGCGGGAGGTTCTCGGGTTTAAGGTAGTAAATCCAAGCTTCGTGGAGCCTGCCGTCGGCGGTTAAGACGGCGACTTTTTTACGGCCGTAGAGCTCGGGGTAGCCCTCGTAGCGGTCGAGCAGCTTAAGGCCTTCTTCAGGCAGCTCGTACAGCTCGCCGGCCACGGGGTGGCCGCTCTCGGAAGGCAGAACCGCCGGGTAGAGGCCGTTCGTTCTCATAACCCATAGGTCTTTAGTGACCGCCTCGGCGATAAACCTGCCGCCGGCTTCTAGCACAAGCTCGTGGGCCCCGCAGCCGCGCTTAAGCGTACCGTATACGAAAACCTTCTCCATGCTTAAGAGCTAAAAGACGGCGCGCGTAGCGCGCCGTAACTTTATTATTCTATTAGCTTATAGAATAAGCATGCCGTCGCCGTAGCTGTAGAAGCGGTAGCGGCGCTTAACGGCCTCGCGGTAGGCGCTTAGTATAAACTCTTTACCGGCAAAGGCGGCTACTAAAAACAGCAGAGACGAGCGCGGTAGGTGGAAGTTCGTAATCAGCGCGTCTACGACCTTAAACTTAAAGCCGGGGTATATAAACAGGTCGGTCCAGCCCTCGAAAGGCTCGTAGGGCTTAGTCTCTAAAGCCCTTACCACGGTAGTGCCGACGGCTACTACGCGCCTGCCTCTCTCTTTAGTTTCTAAAATCTTCTGTACCGTCTCTTTAGGTACGCGGACGAACTCGGGGTCTACGCGGTGCTCCTCTACCTTTTCTGTTTTTACGGGCTTAAAGGTGCCGTACGAGACGTGAAGCGTTATAAAAGCCGTCTCTATCCCCTTCTTCCGAAGCTCGTCCAGTAGCTCGTTGGAGAAGTGTAGCGAGGCCGTGGGTGCGGCCACGGCTCCCTTCTCGCGGGCAAAAACCGTCTGGTAGTACTCGCGGTCAATAGGCTCCTCTTCGCGTCTAAGGTAGGGCGGGATGGGAATCTTGCCGTAGCGGTCCAGAAGCGCCGCCGGGTCGTCGCCTAACAGCTTTACGCGGAACTTCCCGCCCTCTAAGTGTTTTAAAACTTTCACGCTAAAGTCGGGTCCTACCTTTATCTCGAGCCCTTCTTTTATGCCTTTCCCCTTTAAAAGGGCGTCCCACTCGTCGGGCTTGTGGTAGTCGGTAAGCAGCAGCTCCACCTTCCCGCCCGTGGGCTTTCTGCCGTATAGACGGGCCGGGAGAACCTTCGTGTCGTTGAATACCAAAAGGTCGCCTTCGTTAAGATACTTAGGCAGGTTTATAAAGGTGTCGTGCTTTACGCTCTGGTCTTTACGGTTTAAGACCATAAGGCGGGCGCTGTGGCGCGGAACCGCCGGATACTTGGCGATGAGCTCTTCGGGGAGCTCGTAGTCAAACTCGGATACTTTCATACCCTACTTACTTAGTCCGCTCGACGACGAAGTCAATAAGCTTTAAAAGCTCTTCGCGGTAAGCGCTGTCGGGAAAGCCGCTTAGAATCTTACGCGCCTCCTCCAGCTCTTCTCTGGCTTTCTCTTTGGCAAGCCGGGTACCGCCGAGCTCGAGGACTTTCTTTCTCAGCTCCTCCGGGTCTCTTCTGCCCATAAGCGTCTGTTTAACCTCCTCCTCGTCGAGCCGGTTTAAAACCGCCAGCAGCGGGTAGGTACACTTACCTTCTTTAAGGTCGTTACCTACGGGTTTGCCGAGCCTTCTGGGGTCGCCCTCGTAGTCGAGCGCGTCGTCCACCAGCTGGAAGGCCCTACCTATCTTAAGCCCGGCCTCTTTAAGCTCGGCCCACCTGCTGCTTCCGGCCCTCATGGCGCCTACGCCGGCGGCCGCGGCGAAGAGTACCGCCGTCTTCCCGTCGATTATCTTAAAGTACTCCTCCTCGGTAATAATCTCGCCCACCTTCGACAGCTCGAGCACCTGCCCTTGGGCCATCTGCATTACCGCCCAGCTTAAGAGCCTTATCATCTCCGCGTTACCGTACTCGGTAAACAGGTGAAGCGCCTTGGCGTACATGTAGTCTCCCGTAAGGACGGCTACGCCGTTACCGAAGACCAAGTTAGCCGACTTTCTCCCTCTTCTCTCCTCCGCGCCGTCTACCACGTCGTCGTGAAGCAGAGAGGCCACGTGAACGTACTCCACGCCCACGGCTAAGGGCAGGGCTTCTTCGGGGTTACCTCCACAGAGGCCGCACGAGAGGAGCGTCAGCAGCGGCCTGAGCCTCTTACCCCCACTCTCGACTATGTACCTGCCCGTCTCGAGGACGAGCCTGACCTCGGGCGTGAGCTCTTCTAATAGTCTCTTCTCTATAAGCTCTAACAGTTTCATAGCGTAAAAGGTAAAAGTGGTGTGCCCGGGGGGATTCGAACCCCCGACCTCGGGGTCCGGAGCCCCGCGCTCTATCCAGCTGAGCTACGGGCACTAAATATATAAAATAGCGTGACTTGAGTCATAACGCCTCCTTAAAAAAGAGCGCAATTTATAGCTTAGGAGGTGAGGTATGAGCTTTGAGTACAGCGAGAAGGTGCTCGACCACTTCTTAAACCCGAGGAACGTAGGCGTGCTCGAAGACGCCAACGGCGTGGGCCAGTGCGGTAACCCGGCCTGCGGCGACGCTATGCTCTTTACCATAAAGGTAAACCCCGAGACGGACGTTATAGAAGACGTTAAGTTTAAGACCTTCGGCTGCGGCTCGGCCATAGCCGTAAGCTCCATGCTTACGGAGATGGTTAAAGGTAAGCCCATCCAGTACGCGCTTAACCTAACTTACAAAGACATATTCGACGAGCTGGGCGGTCTCCCGCCTCAGAAGATACACTGCACCAACCTCGGGCTCGAGACGCTCCACGTAGCCATAAAGGACTACCTCATGCGTCAGGGCAGGGTGGAAGAGGCTTCTAAGATTCCCGACTGCTACGACGAAGAAGAGAAGGAAGAGAAGCAGGAGTTCGAGTTTCTCTCCGGCTCATGAGCAAGCGGAAAGCTTTAGTTCTTCTCTCGGGCGGGCTCGACAGCTCGCTGGCGGTAAAGCTCTTACAAGAGCAAGGTATAGAGGTAAAAGCCTTACACTTTTACACGGGCTTCTGCGTTACCGAGTTTAAGCGCCGTCTGGGCCAGACCAAAGAAGACGGTACGCCTTACGAGAACCCGGCCCTCAAGGCAGCCGCCCAGCTTCAGGTACCCATAGAGATAGTAGACATCTCAAAAGACTACTACAAGGTCGTCTTAAACCCCAAGTTCGGCTACGGGAAGAACGTAAACCCCTGCGTCGACTGCCGGATAATGATGCTAAGGAAAGCTAAAGAGATAATGGAGAAAGAAGGTTACGACTTTATAGCTACGGGGGAAGTTCTCTACCAGCGGCCTATGAGCCAGACGCCGGAGCGCCTCAAGCTTATAGAAAAAGAGGCGGGTCTTGAAGGGCTTATACTGCGCCCCCTCTCGGCCAAGCTGCTCCCGCCCACCGTTCCCGAGAAAGAGGGCTGGGTGGACCGCAGTAAGCTTCTCGGCATAAAGGGAAGGAGCAGGAAGGTCCAGATGGCACTGGCCAAGAAGTACGGGCTCGAGTACGAGCAGCCCGCCGGCGGGTGCTGCTACCTTACCGACGAGACCTACGCGGCCCGCTTTAAAGAAGCTTACGCCACCGAAGGCACGATAACGCCCGACGACCTTACGCTCTTTGCCGTAGGTCGGCACCTTAGGCTCCCTTCGGGCGCCAAACTGATAGTGGCCAGAAACGAAGGGGAGGTAAACTTCCTTAAAGGCTTTACGAGCCGCTACGGCTTTGCCAGACGCGTGGACGGTAAAGGTACGCTGGCGCTTATTAAAGGCAAGCCCGCCGAAGAAGAGCTACAGCTCATTGCCGACATCGTAGCCCGTTACTCTAAGCGCGAGCCTTCTAAGGTACTTATAAAAGTGGGCGACAAGGAGCACCTGCTCGAGGGTAAGCCCGTCTCGGACGAGCTTATAGAGCCTATGAAGATATACGCTAAAAAGGAGGTCGGCAGTGGAGCTTAAAGAGATAAAGCCTGACCTCGTTCACGACGTTACGGGCACCTACTGCCCCGTGCCCATCGTGGAGCTGTCGAACCAGATAAAGAAGATGAGAGAGGGGCAGATAATAGAGCTCGTGGCGGACGACCCGGGCTCGGTAAAGGACGTCCCCGCGTGGTGCAAGTCCACGGGTCAGGAGTTTTTAGGCTACTACGAAGAGGACGGAGAGTACCACTTTTTCGTACGGAAGGTTAAGTAGCCATGGCGGTAAAGCTTACCGAAGAGCTTACGCTCTCGAGCCTGCTCGAGCTTCTTCCCGAGAGTAAAGAGGTTCTGCGGCGTTTCGGCTACGAACGGATAGAGCGCGACGGGGTGGAGGAGATAGTTAATCACCGGCTTACCATTAAGGGCTTTATGAACCTGTTTGCCCTGTCGGAGAAAGAGCGCGAGGAGCTGTTTAAACAGCTTCTCGAGCTTTACAATAGTAAGTATAGTGGAGGATAGGCCATGGTGAGCGGCGGTAAAGCGGAGGAAGTCGAGAGGGTTTTAGAGAAGATAAGGCCCGCGCTTAAGGGCCACAAGGGGGAGCTTAAGCTCGTAGGCATAAAGGGCGACACGGTCTACCTCTCGTTCGAAGGCGGCTGCTCCGCCTGCCCCGTGGTGGACGTCTCGTTAAAGAGCGTCGTGGACGCGGTCATACGCGGCAACGTTAAGTGGGTAAGAAAGGTCGAGATTAGCCAGAACAAGTTCCACATAGAGCCCATGGCTTGATGATAGACGCGTCTACCGAGCTGTTCGGCGTCACGGGCTACCCCGTCCGCCACTCCCTCTCACCCGTCTTCCAGAACGCCCTTATAAAGTGGGCCGGCCTTAACGCCGTCTATCTGGCCTTCGAGGTGCCGCCCGAGGAGCTGCCCGCCTTCGTAAGGTTCGCCAAGGTAAACCCCGTAAGGGGTTTTAACGTTACGGTACCTCACAAAGAAACCATAGTACCCCTACTCGACGGGCTCGACGAGACGGCCCGCCGGATAGGTGCGGTAAACACCGTAAAGGTTGAAAACGGGAAAGCCTACGGCTACAACACCGACTGGATAGGCTTTCTAAAAAGCGCCCGCGGGCTTTTAGGGAGGCCTTTAAAGGGCGTTAAGGTGCTCGTCCTCGGGGCGGGGGGCGTGGCCAAGGCCATACTCTACGCACTTACGCGCGAGGGAGCGGAGGTTCTGCTGTGGAACCGCACGCGCGAGAAAGCGCTCGCCTTAGCGCAGAAGTTCCCCGTAAGGCTCGTCGGCTCGCCCGAAGAAGGTTTAAAAGAGGCCGAGCTCGTGGTAAACGCCACGAGCTTAGGCCTTAAGAAGGACGACCCGCCTATTTTTGACTACGCCCTTTTAAGGCCCGGGCAGGCGGTGTTCGACGCGGTGTACGGCGACACGCCGCTGGTACGGGAGGCCTTAAGGCGTGGGCTTAAAGCCGCCGACGGGCTGTCCATGCTCCTCTGGCAGGGGATAGAGAGCTTCTTTATATGGAACGGCTGCCGCCCGCCTTACGAAACGGCCCGCAGGGCCGTCGAGGAGTACCTCGCTTGGAGAAAGAGAGGTTCGTAAAAGAGGCGCTTAAGGAGGCTAAGAAGGCCTTTAAGGAGGGCGAGGTACCCGTAGGGGCGGTGGTGGTAAAAAACGGCCAAATTTTAAGCCGGGCGCACAACGAGGTGGAGCGGCGGAAAGACCCCACCGCCCACGCCGAGCTTCTGGCCATAAGACGCGCCTGCAGGAAGCTGGGCGAGAAGTTTCTCTACGGCGCTACGCTCTTCGTCACTTTAGAGCCGTGCGTTATGTGCGCTTACGCGTGCGTGCTCGCGCGTTTAGAGCGCGTCGTTTTTTTAGCGCCCGACCACAGGCACGGAGGGGTTATAAGCGTCTTTAGCGTACTCGAGGAGCCTAAGTTTAACCACCGCGTTAAGTGGGAGCTCTACCCGTCCGAAGAGGCGTCCGGGCTTCTAAAGAGCTTTTTTGGGCGTTTAAGAGAATAACACCTCCAGCTTAAAGCCCTTGTCCGAAGGCAGGGCCCTTACCCTCCAGCCGTGCTCCTCGACCACGCGCTTTACTATGCTCATCCCTATCCCGAAACCCTTCGGGTTTTTACTAAAGTACGGCTCAAACAGGTGCTCGAGCTCTTCTTCCGTAAGCCCTTTCCCGTCGTCTTCGTAGAGGAGCCGGTCGTCCGTTACGGTTATCTTTACGCGCTTAGCCCCGTGCTCGAGGGAGTTGTTGAGCAGGTTGTAAAAGACCTCTTTAAGCATACCGCGGTCGGCGTAAAGCTCTCTGTCACCCTTTAGCTCGAGCGTAAGGCCGGCCGAGGCGTAAAAGGTCTTAAGCTCGTTAATAAGGTCGGAGAGTTTAAAGCGCGAGGGCTTTAGGGGCCGCTCGGAGCTTATGCTCTTAAACTGGCTTACCAGACGGTTTATGCGGTGCACCTCTTGAAGCACGAGCGCAAGCAGCTCTTTAACCTTCTCAGGCTCTAAGGCGTTTCTCTCGGCGCTTCTTAACAGCCGCTCGAGGTTTACGGTTATGGGCGTTAAGGGGTTTTTTATCTCGTGGGCTATCCGTCTTACGGCCTCGCGCCAGACGCGGAACCGCTCGGCCAGCACTATAGGCCTTACGTCCTCGACGATGTAAAGCTCTCCCTCGGGCGTTTTCAGCCGCTCGAGACGGAAGTTCGGGTCTCTCTCTACGCGCTTTAGAAAGTCTTCGAGCTTCCCGGGCCTGCCGAACATCTTTAAAAAGGTCCCGTTTACGAAGGTCGAGCCGTCTTTACCTCTAAACAGGACCGCCACGGGCAGGGCGTCTAAGAGACGCTTCAGGCTCTCTTTCTCTTCTTTCAGGCTCCCGTAGAGCTTAAGCAGGCTCTTCTGCATCTGCCTGAAGGCCCTCGAGAGCTTCTCTATCTCGTCTCCCGTCTCGGTTTCGGGTATCTCGACCGAGAGGTTACCTTTAGATATCTCCACCGCCTTCTCCGTAAGCCGCTCTATAGGCTCGCTTATGCTCCGCGCCAGAAACATGGAGAACCAGACGGTGGCCAGCAGGGCCATAAGGCCCACCGCTACTACCATAAACGCGTAAACGCCCGTTATAATGTCCTTCGCCTTTACGAAGGACCTCAGGTCCGAGGCGAGCTTCCCGAACCGCTCTAAGCTTTCCGTAAAGTCGCGCTCCTTCTTTAGCGCCACCACCCTCCGGCCGTCCAGACAGAGCAGGTAGCTTCCTTCCGTCTCTAAAGCGTCGAACGAGCACGGCCGCTCTACGGCGTAAGAGACGAAGGGTAACGAGCGCAGCTCGTCCGTGCTTAACCGCTTAAGAAGCTCGCGCTTCTCGCCGATTAGACGCCTCTCGTAGTCCGAGAGCTGCTCGTATAGGGCTAGGGCCTCTTTAGACAGCTCGCGCATCCGTCCGCTCGTGTAGGTTTTGGTCGACTGGAGGACGAAAAAGACCGAGAGGAGGTTCAGCGTAAAGAGGGGTACGAGCAGGTAAAAAAGGAGTGCCGTGGTTATCTTCCGCCTCAGGCGGTGGCGCGAGCGCTCGGAGTAAACCTTTACGAGCTTTCTAAAAACGACGGCCGAGACGACGATGAGAAAAACGAGGTTGAGGTTTATGACGATGAGGATAAGCGGGTAGTTGGCGTCGGGCAGGTTACGGAGGTTTACGAAAAACGCGTAGTTTACGAGCCCCAGAAAGAGCAGTAAGAGTAAAAGAAGCAGGAGCTTACTCTTCACCCTTCTCCTGAGCGAGGCGGTGCTTTATTATCTCACCCTCGGCCAGATATATGGCCGCCTCGGCTACGTTCTCCGCGTGGTCGGCTATCCGCTCGTAGTGACGGGCCACGAACGAGAGGTGCATGGCCCGCTTTATGTTCCTCGGGTCCTCGAGGACGTAAGTCATAAGCTCGCGCTCGAGCTGGTGGTAAAGCTCGTCAATAGTGTCGTCGCGCTCTATAACCTTCTTAGCCAAGAGCGTGTCTTTCTGTATAAAGGCTATGACGCTGTCGTTGACCATCTCCTTTACGAGCTCGGCCATAAGGTTGAGGTTAACGTAGGGCTTAAGCGGCGGCTCCTCGGCCAGCATGATGGCCCGCTCGGCTATGTTCTCCGCTTCGTCGCCCATACGCTCGAGGTCCGACACTATCTTGTATATGCCCATTATCATCCTGAGGTCCGAGGCCTCGGGCTGGTAGAGCGCTATCATCCTCACGCAGCGGCGCTCTATGTCGACCTCCAGCAGGTCTATCTCGTCGTCGCCCTTTATAACCTCTTCCGCCAGCTCCACGCTCTGACGGTTTAAAGCCTCCGTGGCCTTCTCGACGGCCCGCTGCACGAGCTTGGCCATCTTAATGACCTGCTCCTTCGTCTTCTCAAGCTCCTTAAACAGTTTCATTAAACATAAATATACTTACTTAAGGCGGCCCGCCTTACGCATGTTCTCGAGGTGCTCCTCGTAAGTTTTGGAAAAGAGGTGTTTTCTGCCCTCCTTGTCGGCAACGAAAAACAGGTAGTCTACGGGCGCGGGCTTTAGCGCCGCCTTAAGCGACGAGAGGCCCGGGTTACATATAGGCCCGGGCGGCAGACCGAAGTACATGTAGGTGTTGTACGGGCTGTCTAAAGCGTAGAACTTCTTAAGCAGTTTGCCCTTCCACAGACCCTTAAGCTTAGCCGCGTATATAACCGTAGGGTCTATCTGGAGCTTCATACCCCTTTTTAGCCGGTTGTATATAACCGCGGCGATAAGCGGCTTCTCCGGCTCGTAGCGCGTCTCTTTCTCGACCATAGAGGCTACCGTGACCCAGACCTCCGGCTCCAGCCCTTTATTTTCCAGCTCTTTCCTAAGCTCTGCCGTCTTCTTTAAAAAGTTCTCGTGCATGACGCGGATGACCTTAAGCGGGTGCGTGTCTTTTGAGAAGAAGTAAGTGTCGGGAAAGAGGAAGCCCTCCATAGAGGGCGCGCTAAGGTCGTAGGCGCTGACCACCTCCTCCGAGAACGCGTAGCGTAAAAAGTCTTCGGCCTTACACACGCCCGCCTTCTCGAGCACCCGCGCTATCTCAAACAGGTCCGCCCCCTCTTTTACCAGCACGCGGTAGAGCTTCTGACGGCCTTCCGCGAGCATCCGGTACGCGTCCGCTACCGACAGGCGGCCTTTAAACTCGTACTCGCCCGCCTCGAGCTTCTCGCGCCTAAACGCGTGAAGAAGCAGAAACAGGTAGCGCGAGACGATAATGCCTTCTTCTTCGAGCCTGCGCGCTATCTCGGGCACGGGCGTGCCGTACTTTACAACCACCGTCGTCTCTTTTACCTCTCTTTTCTGGTGGATAAGAAACCACAGAGCGCCTGCGGCGCTAAGCACCGAGAGCCAGAAGAGGAGAAGAAGAGCGAGCTTTCTCAAGGCGGCTCCTCCTTAAGCGCCTCCTCTACAGCCTTCTCGAGCTCCACCTCCCGGCCCTTTCTCGAGGCCAGCACGAAAAACTCCTCGTTCCCTTTACTGCCGCGCGGGAAGGCTTTCCTCACGCCTAAGACCTTAAAGCCTTGCTCTTTTAAAAAGTTAATCACCTTCTTTACCGCCTCGCGGCGGTCTTCTAAGCGTCTTACGATACCCTTTCTTACCTGCTTAGGCGTCAGCTCAAACTGCGGCTTAACCAGCACCAGCAGGTAGCCGTCCTCTTTTAAAAAGGGCAGCACCGCGGGAAGCACCTTCGTGGCCGAGATAAACGACACGTCGCACGTAATAAGGTCCACCTTCTCGGGTACGTGCTCGTCGGTTAGCTCGCGCGCGTCAGTCTGCTCGTAGAGTACCACCCGCGGGTCTTTTCTAAGACGGTAGTCGAGCTGGCCCGTCCCCACGTCCACGGCGTAGACGCGCTTAGCCCCGTGCTGGAGCAGACAGTCGGTAAACCCGCCGGTGGACGAGCCGACGTCCAGAACCGTCCAGCCTTTAGGGTTTAACGAGAAGTCCTTTAGGGCCTTGTCGAGCTTCTCGCCCGCGCGCGAGACGAAGCGCGGCCCCTCTTTAAGCTCCACCTTCTCGCCGCCTTTAAGCCGGTAGCCCGGCTTGTCCACCACCTTCCCGTCGACGAGCACGCGCCCGGCCATAATAAGCGCGCGCGCCTTCTCGCGCGACTCGACGAGCCCGCTCTCGGCCAGATAAACGTCAAGACGCTTCCCTTTCATCTTTTAGCGCTCCCGCGTAAGAGACGGCCGAGGCGTAAGCCAGAAGCACCGCCGCGGCCAGCGCCGGCGCGCTTAGCCGGCTGCCCGCTATCGCCAGCCCCACCGCCGTAAACGAGACGGCGGTTTTGAGCTTTGCAAGTGCCGAGGGCCTCAGCGGCACCTCCGCCCTCAGGTAAGAAATTACGAGCTCCCTTAAGGCCAGTAAAGCGCTGAGCAGACCGTCCGCCCTGCCCTGCTCGGCAAGCACGTACAGGGGCATAAGCACGAGCGCTTTGTCCGCAAGCGGGTCGAGAAGCGCACCCCTTAAGGTGGGCCTGAAGAGCTTCCGCGCTAATAGCCCGTCTAAAAGGTCCGTAAGCGCGCCCGCGACGAATACTAAGAGAGCTTCACCGTAGAGCTTGCGCTCTAAAAGCAGACAGACCGCCAGCGCACAGATAAAGCGCGTAACGGTAAGGGCGTTAGCCATCAGGAGTATTGTATAAGCACCGAAGGTCGTTTAAATTCTCTTTTTATAAGCTATGCAGAAGGGCGCCTACATAGAGAAGCTCGTGGTGGAGGGGTTTAAGTCTTACGGTACGAAGCGGAAAGAGATTCCTTTAGGCGAGGGCTTTATAGCCGTCGTCGGGCCCAACGGGGCGGGCAAGTCGAACATCGGCGACGCCATAGCCTTCGCCTTAGGCCTTAGCACCGCCCGGGCCTTGAGAGCTAAAAACCTCTCCCACCTTATCTTCTCCAAAGACGGTAAAAAGGCCCCTTACGCCCTCGTAGAGGTCCACTTTAGAAACCTCGGCGCCTTCCCCACCGACGACGAGACGGTCGTCGTCTCGAGGAAGGTAACGCCCGACGGTAGGAGCGTCTTTAGGGTAAACGGCGTGCCCGTCCGGGAGCGCGACCTAAAAGACTTTTTAGCCCGCGCCGGCATATACGAGAACGCCTACAACGTCGTCTATCAGGGCGACATCGTCCGGTTCCTAAAGCACACCCCCCTCGAACGGCGGCGGCTGATAGAAGAGGTGGCCGGCATAGGCGAGTACGAGAAGAAGAAGGAGAAAGCGCTTAAAGACTTGGCGGAGGTTGAGCTCAAGCTCGGCGAGATAAAGCTCCTTACCGAGGAGATAAAGGGCCGCCTTGACGAGCTTAAGCGCGAGTACGAGCGGCTAAAGCGCCACCGCGAGCTTACCGCCCGCCTACGGGCTCTTGAGAAGCTTCTTCTCCTCCGCGAGCGCGAGAAGCTCTCGTCCCGGCTTAACGAGCTCCGCGAAGAGAAGGGGCGTCTCGCGGACGCCCTTAACGCCTTACGCGACGAGCTTAAAAGAAAGGAAGAACAGCTGAAGAAGGTAGAGGCCGAGCTTAAGAAGCTTTCCGAGCGCGTCCTCCCGCACAGAGAGAAAACGGGCCGGCTCTTAGCCCGCGCAGAGCACCTAAAGGAGCAGCTTAAAGCCTTAGAGAGCGAGAGAGAGGAGCTGAGCGCACGCTCGGAGGCGCTTACGAAGCTCTTAGAGCACCTTAGACGCGACGAGGAGGCCCTAAAGGCCGAGCTGGAGGCACTTAAAGAGAGAGAGCTTAAGCTCGGGCAGGAGCTCGGCGGGCTTGCCGCCGAAGAGGAGGAGCTGCTTAAGGCCTTAAAGGTAGAGGAAGGCCGGATACGCGTCACGCTCGAGGAGCTAAAAAAGCTTGCCGAGGAGAAGGAGCTCGTCGGTAAGCAGCTTAACGAGCTTGCCCGCAGAAAGGCCGAGCTTAGCGGCTCGATGGAGAGCCTAAAAGCGCGCTTGGAGGCCGAAAGGGAGAGCCGTCGGCGGCTCGAGCAGGAGCTTAACGAGAAGCTGGCCGAGCTGGCCCGGAAAGAGGAAGAGAGGGATAGGCTCGAGAAGGTTTTAAAGAAGGCCGAAGAGGAGCTAACCAAGTTAAAGGCCGAGCTTACCCGTCTGGAGCGGCGGCTCGAGGAGCTAAGAAGAGAGCGCGAGGCTCTGCTTACCGAGAAGGCGAGGCTCGAGGAGCGGCTGTCGGGGCTCGAGAGCCCGGCCGAGCTGTTTAAAGAAGAGGAAGGCGTCTACGGTACGGTGGCCGAGCTTATACGCGTTAAAGACCCGGCTTACCTTAAGGCCGTAGAGGTGGCCGGCGGGGCGCGCCTTAAGTACCTCGTGGTTAGGGACGAAGAGGTGGCCCGCCGGTGCATAGAGAAGGCCAAGCGGCTCAACCTCGGGAGGTTTACCTTCTTACCGCTTAACCGCGTAAGACCGCCCGAGCTCAGCCTCCGCTACCCGCGCGTAAAGGGGGCCGTGGACTTTGCCGTAAATCTCGTCGAGTACGACCCTAAACTCGAGAGCGTCGTCAGGTTCGTCTTCGGCGACACGCTCGTGGTCGAGAGCTTCGACGCGGCCAAGGCCATAGGGATAGGCAGCTACCGGATGGTAACCTTAGACGGGGAGCTCTTCGAGCGCTCGGGCGCGATAACCGGCGGCTCGACGAGAGAGGGCGAGCTCTCCTCGGCACTGCTTAAAAGCAAGCTCGAAGAGCTTAACGCCCGTGAACGGGCCTTAAAAGAAGAAGAGGAGCGCCTCTTCGAGGCGCTGAGAAAACTCCGCTCCGCCGTCTCGGAGAAGGAGGCCGTCCTTACCGTAGGCCGGAAAAAGCTGAAAGAGCTCGGCGCCGTCCCGGCCGAGGAGCTAAAGAAGCGCTACGAGGAGCGTCTTAAAAAGAGCCTCGAGTACTCGGCCCACCTTAGCGAGAAGCTCCGCGCCCTCGAGCAGGAGCTTAAAAACCTCGAGCGCGAAGAGCTGTACCTGAGACAGAAGCTCGAGAACCTCCGGCTAAAAGAGGAGGACCTCGCCCGGCTCTACAGAAGCGTCGGCCTTGACGACAAGAGGGCCCGGCTCGAGCAGCTAAGGGAGCACAAACGGCGTCTCGAGGAGGCCCTAAGCGCCCTTAAAGAGGAGCTCCTTAAAAAGAGAACCGAGCTCTCCCAGCTAACTGCCGAGAGAGAGGCCAAAGAGAGGGAGCTGTCTTACGCGCGCGAACGGCTGAGGGCCTTAGAGGAAGAGATAGAGAGAACGGAAGAGGAGCTTAAAAAAGCCGAAGAGGAGCTCGAGAAGACGCAACGCGAAGCGTACGAGCTTATCAAAAAGAAAGAAGAGCTTGAGGAGGAGCTAAACCGGCTTAAGTCGGAGGTGGGAGGGCTTAAGCTTAAAGAGGAGGAGCTTAAAGACCTTCTTGCCCGGCTCGAGCGCGACGAGGCGTTACTTAACGAGAAGCTTTCGGCCTTAGAAGAGGAGCTTAAAGCGTACGAGGGGCTCGAGCCGCCTCAGCTGCCGGTAAAGGAGGCTAAAGAAGAGCTTAAGCGCGTTAAGGAAGAGCTCGAGAGGCTGGGGGAGGTGAACTTCCGGGCCGAGGAGGAGTACGGGCGGGAGCTGGAGCGCTACCGCGAGTACGAAGAGAAGCTTAAAAAGCTTAAAGAAGAGAGTAAGGCCATAAGGCGGATGCTGGACGAGATTGAGCGGAAAAAGAAGCGCGTCTTTTTAGAGGCGTTCCGTCAGATAAACAAGAACCTGCAGGAGGTCTTTGCTTTCCTCTCGCCCGGCGGTAAGGCGAAGATGGTGCTCGAGAAGCCCGAGGAGCCGTTTGAGGGGGGCGTGCTGCTTACGGTAAAGCCGCGCGGGAAGGACGTCCAGTACCTCGAGGCCATGTCGGGCGGCGAGAAGACGCTCGCGGCCCTCGCGTTAATATTCGCCGTTCAGGCTTACAAGCCTTCGCCCTTTTACTACTTTGACGAGGTAGATGCCCACCTCGACGAGGCTAACGCCCGGAGGGTGGGCGAGCTTATACGGGAAAAGTCGCGCGAGGCGCAGTTTATCGTCGTCACCTTAAGAGAGGTAGTCTCGTCTTTTGCCGACCGCGTTATAGGCGTGACCGCCCGCGGGGGCGTCTCGGAGCCCGTCTTTTTAAAGAACTACGCGCTGGAGGAGGTGTTAAAGGGCTAAGCCCCCGGCTATGGCCGGCACTATAGAGACCGTGTCGCCGTCTTTAAGCTCCGTGTCCAGCCCCTTTAGAAACCTAACGTCCTCGTCGTTAACGTAGAGGTTTACGAACTTCCTGAGCTCGCCCTTCTCGTCCACGAGCCTCTCTTTAAAACCCGGGTATAGCTGCTCGAGCTTCTCTATAGCCTCCCTTACCGTACGGGCCTCCACCTCAACCTCTCCTTGCCCGTTGGTTAGCCTCCTTAACGGCGTCGGGACCCTTACCACTACGCCCATCTACCTACCTCCGTGAGGATACATTTTAAACCATCCTTTTATTAGAAAATTAGCCTATTTTAATCTCGCAAAATTCTTATATAAACGCATCTAAACGCGTACTAAAGCCACTTTTAACCCAAATTTACCCGAATTTTTGCTATAAAAACCTACGTAAGGAGGTCTACCGTGAGAAAGCTTTTACTGCTTTCGGCGCTCTCGTTTACGCTCACTTACGCGACGAACGGCGACGAGCTTGTAGGTATAAGCCAGAGCTCGAGGGGAATGGGCGGCGTAGGCGTGGGTCTACCGACGGGTTTTTTAGAGTCTATACTTAGAAATCCCGCTTGGCTTCCCTTTTATAAGGGCGGCTTTCTGTTTTCTTTCGAAGGCGTTCTGTTCGTACCTAAGGTGAGAACGACCGTCTACGCGACGCTCGACGCCGACGACGCCCGTCCGGGCTACCCGGCCCTCTTCTCCGCCTCGGCAAGAAGCCGCGACGAGGCGTTTTTAATACCTTCCGCGGGGCTGGCTTACCGCGTAAGCAGGCGGCTTGCTCTGGGCGTCGCGGCCTTCGGCGTCTCGGGCATGGGCGTAGACTACCGCAACGAGAGCCCGCTTCTGGCGCAGGTGAGGACGAGCTTTAGGTTTATGCGCGTGGTCCCTTCTCTGGGCTACCTGCTCAGCCCACGGCTCTCCGTAGGGTTAGGGCTACACCTCAGCTGGGGCAGCTTAGAGCTAAACGCCCTCAGCTGCGAGGCTAAAGACGCCGACGGCGACGGGCTAATTACTTTTACGGGCTGCCGGCCCGCGGGCGGGGGCGGCTCGTCGGCCTTCGGGCTGGGCTTTAGCGTAGGTCTGGCCTTTAAGACGGAGCATCTCTACGCGGGTCTTGCCTACCGCTCGCCCGTCTACGCGCGCTACCGCCGCGTCTTCGACTCGGACGGCGACGGGAGGTACGAGGACCTCGTGCTCGAGCAGCCGTCGGAGCTGGGGGCGGGCGCGGGCCTCAGGCTCGGCCGGCTTTTAGCTGGGCTCGACCTTAGGCGCCTAAACTGGTCCGAGGCCGCGGGCTACCGTCACTTCGGCTGGAGGGACCAGTGGGTACTGGCCTTAGGCGGAGCTTACGAGGTGAGCCCCCGGCTCACCTTACGGGCCGGCTGGAACTACGGTAAGAGCCCCGTCCGCGACGCGGAGGGAGCGAGCAGCTACCCGTCGGTACGCGTACCCTACTTTACTAAAGTTTTCAGCCCTTACGAGCTTTATTGGCTTAACGCCGTAGCCTTCCCGGCGGTGGCGGAGCACCACCTTACGCTCGGGTTCGGGCTTAAGCTCGGGCCTAAGGCCGAGCTAAACGGCTCGCTCGTTTACGCTCCGCCCGGCTCGGTACGCGTCTCGTCCGAGCATCAGACCGTTAGGTCTAAGATGTACCAGCTCTCTTTTGGGTTAGGTCTAAGCTGGTCCTTTTAAGGGCTTTCTTGAAGGCCTCTTTAAGCAGGTTAAACTCCTCTTCGCCGTAGCAGAGGCGGGCGGTAAGACGGAGACGGGCTTTCCCTTTAGGAACCGTAGGATAGCGTATGGCCTGTACGAGTACGCCTTCTTCTCTTAAGGCTCGTGAGAGCCTGAGCGCCGCCTCCTCGTCGCCTACTAAAACGGGTATTACGGGCGTGCCGTGATAAGCGTAAGGCAGACCGAGCTCGTTAAGAAGCTCGACGAGCCGGCGCTCTTTCTCGCGGAGCCTCTCGGGTAGCTCCGGCCGCTCTTTTAAGACGCGCAGGGCCTCGAGTGCTCCGGCGCAGACGGACGGCGGTAGGGAGGTCGAGAATATGGCCGTGCGGGCCCGGTTTAGAAGGAGCTCGGTAACGGGTTTAGAGGCGCAGACGAAGGCGCCGTAAGCGCCTAAAGCCTTCGAGAGGGTGCCCATGAGGAGCACGAACTCGCGGTAAGGGAGGTTAAACCGCTCGAGCGCCCCGCGGCCGAGCGTGCCCGTCGCGTGGGCCTCGTCGAGGTAGAGCAGGCAGTCGTAGCGCTCGGCTATCTCGTAAAGGCGCGGCAGGTCCGCCACGGTGCCGTCCATGCTAAAGACCGTGTCGGTGACCACGAGCACCTTTTTAAAGCGGTGGCGGTTTTGCCGGAGAAACCGCTCGAGCGCGTCGTAGTCGCGGTGAGGAAAGACGAACCGCTCGGCTTTGGAGAGTCGTACGCCGTCTATAATAGAGGCGTGGTTCAGCTCGTCGCTGGCTATAAGGTCGCCCTCGCCCGCCAGCGCCGGGAGAGCGCCCGCGTTGGCCAAGTAGCCCGAGCCGAACAGCAGACACGAGGGGAAGCCTTTAAAGTCGGCAAGCTCGCGCTCGAGAAGCTCGTGGTAGCGCGTGTAGCCCGAGACGAGCTGAGAGGCGCCCGAGCCTAAACCTTCCTCTTCTAAAACCCGGCGGGCCGCGGCCACCACGCGCGGGTGACGCGCCAGACAGAGGTAGTCGTTGGAGCAGAAGTCGAGCAGACCCTCGCGCCTTACCCGCCGCCGGTAGAGGGCCGCCCTCTTAAGCGCGCTTAAAAGCTCTTCCGCCCACCTCATTTTACGGATATAAGCGCGTTTAGGTCCGAGCAGGTTATCCGCGGCTCGGTGCCCTTTACGAAGACCATGGGCTTACCCGGGCACGACTCATCGGCCAGCACGAGGTCGGCCTCGTTTATAAGGAACACGCCCGTCTCGGGCGGTAGGGGGAAGTCCTCGTCGGGGTAAAAGCTTAGGGCTCTCTTCATAAAGGCTATCCAGACGGGGAGGGCCGCCCGCGAGCCCGTCATCCCCCGTCCCATCGACTTTTTAACGTCGTAGCCTACCCAGACGCCCGTAACCAGATGCGGCGAGAAGCCTATAAACCACGCGTCCTTGTAGTCGTCCGTCGTGCCCGTCTTGCCCGCCACCACGCGGCCGAGCGAGCGGGCTTTTACGGCCGTACCTTCGAGCACCACCGCCCTTAGCATGTCCACCAGAACGCGCGTCTCGGGCGCGGGGAGGACTTCTTTACAGCTGGGGGCGTTCTCTTCTAAAACGCGCCCGTCGGGCGCTACTATCTTCTTAACGAAGTAAGGCTTACACCTTTTCCCGAGGTTGGCGAAGACCTGATACGCGTAAGTAAGCCGGAAGGGCGTAACCTCTACGGTGCCGAGGGCGAGCGAGTAGTAGGGCTTTAGGTTCTCAAGCCCGAGCCGCCGCCCCACCTCGAGCACTATCTCAAACCCTACCTCGTCCAAGAGGTTAACCGCGGCCGTGTTTATACTCTTAGCCAGCGCCTTTCTTAAGGTGAGCTTACCGTAGGTCCTCCGGTCGTAGTTTTTAGGGACCCACTCCTTACCTTTAGACGGGTCGTAGTAGGCCCTCGGGGAGGCGTCCACGACGGATATCTGCGTCTTACCCGTAAGGAGGGCCGCGAGGTATATAACGGGCTTTATGGACGAGCCGGGCTGGCGGTAAGCCTTTACCGCCCGGTTAAACTGCGAGTAGGCGTAGCTTCTCCCGCCCACGAGGGCCTTAAGCGCCCCCGTTCGGGCCTCCACGCTCACGAGCGCCCCCTCCAAGTCGGGTATGACCTCCACGCGGCCGCGGCCGAGGTACCTAATAAAGACGAAGCGGTGGCCCGAGAGCGGGAGAGCTTTAACGCGGGCGGTAAACCTTCTGCCGTGTACCTCGAGCTCGAGCCTCTCCCCGTCGTACGAGAGAACGCGCGCGACGTAGACTTTACCGCGCTTGAGCTTTTTAATCTCCTTCTGCTTCTCGTAGGCGCGGGCCATGTCGTCCTCGCTCTCGGGCAGAAAGGGCACGCCTACGCGGCGTGCCACGCGCTTTAGACCTTCTTTAAGGCTCTGCTCGGCCGCCCGCTGGAGCTCGAGGTCTACGGTGGTGTATATCTTCAGCCTCCCTTTGTACGCAAGCTCGCCGTACTTTCTAAAAACGTACTCTTTTACCAAGTCGAGAAAGTAGTCCGAGTGGCGGTACTTGTTCTCCTTTTTTACGGCGAGGGGTTTGTGAACCGCCTCCTCGTACTCTTGCGGCGTTATAAAGCCCTCTTCGAGCATCCTTTTAAGCACGTAGTTGCGCCGCTTTAGTGCCTTCTCGGGATTGTAGAAGGGGTTAAAGCGCGCCGGCGCCTTGGGCAGACCGGCAAGAAGTGCCGCCTCCTCGAGCGTCAGCTCCCAGACGTGCTTACCGAAGTAAACCTGTGCCGCGGCTTCCACGCCGTAAGCGCCGCTGCCGAGGTAAATCTGGTTCAGGTACAGCTCTAAAATCTTCTCTTTAGGAAAGGTCCGCTCTATCTTCACGGCCAGTATGGCCTCTTTAATCTTACGCTCGAGCGTCCGCTCGGGGCTTAGAAAGAGGTTCTTCGCCAGCTGCTGCGTTATAGTACTCCCGCCCTGAACGATGCGGCCGGCCTTGTAGTTAGCCCAGAAGGCCCTAACGACGGCCCACGGGTCTACGCCGAAGTGCTTCCAGAAGTTCTTGTCTTCTACGGCTATAAAGGCGTTTATAACGTGCGGAGGTATCCGGTCTATCTTTACGTAAAACCGGCGGTAGGCGCCTATGGAGCCGTAGTAGCGGCCCTTGTCGTCGTAAACCTCAGAGGCCTGCGGGGGCTGCCAGCTTTCGAGCAGCTTAGGGTCGGGCAGACTCCTGTAGACGTAGACGAAAACGCCCGCTAAAACGCTGAAGAGTACCGCCGTAAGGAGGGTAAGCAGGATTAGCAGCTTCTTTAACATGGTTTTTAGAAAAGTAAATATAACGCGGCGCGCTTAGGCGGGCAAGCTGAGGAAGTTCATAACATAAAAACCCAGAAAGCGGCTATCATGTAAGGTCAGAAAACTTTAAAAGGAGGTGGCGTAGATGGCAGAGTTTAGGCACGTGTTCGTCTGCGTACAAGACAGGCCGCCCGGACACCCTCAGGGCTCGTGTGCCCAACGGGGCGCGCGCGACGTCTTTCAGGTCTTTATGGAGAAGGTTCAGGAAGACCCCGAGCTGTTTACCAAGGTGCTCGTAACGCCTACGGGCTGCATGGGTGCGTGCATGTTAGGGCCCGTGGTGGTGGTTTACCCCGACGCCGTCTGGTACGGTCAGGTTAAACCCGAGGACGTGGACGAGATAGTCGAGAGCCACCTGAAAAAAGGCGAGCCGGTTAAAAGGCTGGTAATATCTCAGGGCAAGCCGCCGGGCGCCGTCTAACCTTGGCCCGGCACGCCCGCCTCTTCAAACTCTATCTCGAGCCTCTCGTGCGGCACAATCGTGGTTATCGCGTGCTTGTAAACGAGCGTCTGCTGCTTACCGTCCTCTAACAGGATGGTAAACAGGTCGAACGACCTAATCTTGCCCTGAAGCCGTACTCCGTTAACCAAGTAAACGGAGACCTTTACTCTCCTCTTCCGGGCCGTGTTTAAGAAGCTCTCTTGGAGTTTGTAGGGCATTCTCTTCCTCCTCCTGAGGTCTCCTTTATGTTTATCTTAACGCAAAGACGCGCCTACGGCGCGTACCGCAAAACTGTTAACATGTTAACAATTTTGTAAACCCTTCCCCGCCGGACGGACGCTCCCCCAAGCCCGGGTTTTGGCACGCCGATTGCATGTAAAAAGGCAGGAGGAGGAGAGCGATGAAAAAGATTGAGGCCATCATTAAGCCTTTTAAGCTCGACGAGGTTAAGGACGCGCTGGTGGAGATTGGCATCGGCGGCATGACGGTGACCGAGGTTAAAGGTTTTGGCCAGCAGAAGGGCCACACGGAGATTTACCGCGGTACGGAGTACGTCATTGACTTTCTGCCTAAGGTAAAAATCGAGGTCGTGGTAAAGGACGAGGACGTGGAGAAGGTGGTAGAGACGATAGTTAAGACCGCGCAGACGGGCCGCGTGGGCGACGGGAAGATATTCATTCTGCCCGTCGAGGACGTGGTGAGGATAAGAACCGGAGAGCGCGGCGAGAAGGCCATTTAAAACTTTTAAGCATAAAAGGAGGTGGCAGCTATGCCTAAGTACACGCCGGAGGAAGTGCTCGACCTGATTCAGAAGGAGAACGTCCAGTTCGTGGACCTCAGGTTCTCCGACCCGTTCGGTCAGTGGCAGCACCTTACCATCCCCGCCTACGAGATATCGAAGGACACCTTCGAGAACGGGCGGGGCTTTGACGGCTCGTCGATAAGGGGCTGGCAGTCTATTAACGAGTCGGACATGCTCGCCAAGCCCGACCCCAACACCGCCTTCATAGACCCGTTCCTCGAGCCCAAGACGCTGGTGATGATATGCGACATCTACGACCCGGTTACGGGTGAGCGCTACGGCCGCGACACGCGCTACATAGCCCAGAAGGCCGAGCAGTACCTCAAGCAGACGGGCATAGGCGACACGGCTTACTTCGGTCCCGAGGCCGAGTTTTTCATCCTCGACTCGGTAGAGTTCGGTACGGGCGCCAACTACGCTTTCTGGCGCGTCGACAGCGAAGAGGGCTGGTGGAACCGCGAGATGCCCTCCACGGGCTACAAGATACCCCACAAGCGCGGCTACTTCCCGGCTCCTCCCATAGACAAGATGGCCGAGATTCGTAACGAGATGGTCTCGATAATGTCCGACCTCGGGATAATAGTCGAGCTGCACCACCACGAGGTGGCCACCGCCGGGCAGGGCGAGATAGACATCCGCTACGACTCGCTCGTTAACCAGAGCGACAAGCTCTTTATCTACAAGTACGTGGTAAGGATGGTGGCGGCTAAGCACGGCAAGTACGCCACCTTCTTGGCCAAGGTCCTGCCCAACGACAACGGCTCGGGCATGCACACGCACTTCTCCATATGGAAAAACGGCGAGAACCTCTTTGCCGGCAGCGAGTACGCGGGTCTGTCCAAGACCGCCCTCTACGCCATAGGCGGCATACTTAAGCACGCCCCCGCACTCACGGCCTTTACCAACCCCACGATAAACTCCTACCACCGTCTCGTGCCCGGCTTCGAGGCTCCCGTAAGGCTCGCCTACTCGGCGCGTAACCGCTCCGCGGCCATACGGATACCCATGTACTCGCAAAACCCCAAGGCCAAGAGGATAGAGGTCCGCTTCCCCGACGCTACGTCCAACCCTTACTTAGCCTTTGCCGCCATACTTATGGCCGCCATAGACGGGATAGAGAACGAGATAGACCCCGGCGAGCCGTTCGACAAGGACATCTACTCCCTGCCGCCCGAAGAGCTCGAAGGCATCCCTCAGCTCCCGGGCTCGCTCGAAGAGTCGCTTAAGGCCCTCGAGAACGACTACGAGTTCCTGCTTAAGGGCGGCGTCTTTACCGAGGAGTTCCTCCAGCTCTGGCTCGAGACCAAGCGCGAGGAGATTAACGAGCTCAGGTTTATCCCTCACCCGAAGGAGTTCGAGCTCTACTGGGACATCTGAGGAGCTTTACGGGGCGCGTAGCGCCCCGTCTTCTCTTTTAAAAAAGGAAAAAAGGAGGAGGAGAGATGAGAGGCGTTTTAAGCCTTATTATACTGCTGGGTCTTAGCGGTTTGGGTCTTGCCGCCGAGGAGGCTAAGCTGGACACGGGTAACACGGCGTGGATGCTGGTAGCCTCGGCGCTGGTGGTGTTTATGACGGTGCCGGGTCTGGCGCTCTTTTACGGAGGTCTGGACAAGGCTAAGAGCATCTTAAACACCATAGCTATGTCGTTTACGGCTTTTGCATTGGTTACGCTTACGTGGATAGCGGTAGGCTACTCGATAGCTTACGGCGACGACATTTTGGGGTTTATGGGTAACCCGTTTCAGTACTTTTTCGGTAAGGGGATAAGCGGGATAAATCCCGACACGGGCTACCCGGCACTTTTAGACCTTATGTTCCAGCTCACGTTTGCCGCTATAACGACGGCGCTTATTAGCGGCTCGTTCGTGGGCCGGATGAAGTTCTCGGCTTGGCTGCTGTTTGCGCTTCTCTGGAGCGTTATCGTCTACCCGCCGGTGGCGCACTGGGTATGGGGCGGCGGCTTTCTCTCGCAGCACGGTGCGCTCGACTTTGCCGGCGGTACGGTGGTTCACATTAACGCGGGCGTGGCGGGCCTCGTGGGTGCGCTTATTTTAGGGCGGCGCAAAGACGCGGCGCTCATACCCAACAGCGTCCCGCTGGTGGCGCTGGGGGCGGGCATACTGTGGTTCGGCTGGTTCGGGTTTAACGCGGGCTCGGCTCTGGCGGCCAACGAGACGGCGGCTTGGGCCATGATAAACACCACCGTGGCCGCCTCTACGGCAGCCTTGGCGTGGATGTTCGCCGAGTGGCTCCACGCGGGTAAGCCCACCGTGGTGGGCATATCTTCGGGCATTATCGCGGGGCTGGTGGCCATTACGCCCGCCGCCGGGTTCGTCAATCTGGTGGGTGCCGTCCTTATAGGCGCCATAGCCGCACCCATAGCCTACTTTGCCGTCGCGCTCCTTAAGCCTAAGTTCGGCTACGACGACGCGCTCGACGTTTTCGGCATACACGGCATGGCGGGCATAGTGGGAGCCGTTCTCACGGGCGTGTTCGCGGACCCGTCCGTGGGCGGTACGCCCGGTCTTATTTACGGGAACGTAAAGCAGGTGTTCGTGCAGCTCGTGGGCGTGGTGGTCACGATGGTCTACTCGGCCGTGCTCACGGCGGCCATACTGCTGGCGCTTAAGGCTACGGTGGGCCTCAGGGTAAGCGAGGAGGAAGAGGTGGAGGGTCTCGACTCGGCCGAGCACGGGGAGAAGGCTTACAACTTCTAACGCCTTCCCCCGTTTTCCTTTATAATTTTTTGACGCTAAGAAAAAGGGAGGTAGAGAGTATGAGAAAGTACGCGTTGGCGCTCTCTTCGCTTCTGCTCTTTGGCGGGGCGGTTAAGGCGCAAGAGGAGCAGGTGTTCTCCGTCGTCTCTTCCGTGCCTATAGTGCTCTACGGCGGAGCCTCCGGCGGCTACTTCTGGACCGACACTTACCAGACTAAGGACAACGAGGAGGACCAGCTTCAGGTCTCCAACGCCCTGTTCGGCCTTACGGGTAAGTTCGGCAACCAGATTAAGCTTGGCTTTGACGTGGCCGTAGGTACGGTTTTAGTTCCCCACTTCTTCAACGCCGGCCAGACCGACCCGGTAAGCTACGACTTTACGGCTAATAGCGTCTCTAACACGGGCTTCGGCCTTATATGGGGATACGCCACCTTTGAGCCCTACGCGGGCATAACCGCCGAGGCGGGCGTCATCCCGACTAAGGTGGGCTACGAGCTGCCGGCCACCTACGCCAATCCCAACGTGCTTCTCGGCGTCGTCTGGACGGCCCAGCCCGTTATATACGAAGGCTTCCGTCTTAACTTCGACCTTAACGAGATGGCGGGCGTTCCCGTAGCCTTCTACGCCGAGTACAACCAAGAGTACAACGGCGACAACTGGGGCGTGGGTTTCAGCTTCGGCCTGCCGGACTTAGGCGTGATACAAGACCTTACGGTAGCCATTAACTACATGGACTACGCCAACGTTGACCAAGCGGCTTGGCTTAACAAGAACATCTTGGACTTCGTCCTTAACTTCTCGCTGCCGTTCCTCGAGGCCGGGCTTAACTTCGACTACCACTGGCTCGACGACCGCTCTAAGCAGCAAGGCAGGGACGACAACGCCTACGGCGTAGCCCTCTACGTAGCTCCGCACTTTACGCTGGCTCAGGGTAAGCTCACTTTCCCCATAAGGTTTGAGTACTTCGACGAGGGCACCAGCGGCATCTTTACCGGCTGCGAGAAGGACAACAGCGGCTGGACCTTTACCTTCACGCCCACCTACAAGCCCACCCCCAACACCTACCTCAGGCTCGAGTACGCTTACATAGACACCGACCAGCACGTCCTCGACGGCGACAACAACAGGACCGTTATATCGGCCGAGATAGGCTTCTCCTTCTGAGGGCGCCTCGCCCTCTTTAAACCCTTTTAAGCCTTAAGCACGTAAAGGCGGACGACTCGTTAAACCCGTCTACGAGCTCAGCTTCTTTAACCTCTCGCTCGTCTTGGACCTCTCTTATTTCCACGCTCTTTACCCGCTCGAGCGTAAAGTAGCCCTGCCAGAGCTTCTTTAGCTCGTCAAAGCTGAAGAAGCGCGCGTGACGGTATATGGGGTGTCCCGCCCGGGCCTTTTTTAGGTAGTGGTCGGCCCAGCGCGTCTCTTTGAGAATGAGCGCCAGATAGAGCCGGCCTCCTCTTTTAAGGACGCGGTAAGCCTCTTTTAAAACGAGCTCGGGCTTACGGACGAAGCAGAGGGTTACGATAAGTAGCACGGCGTCAAAGGAGGCCGCTTTAAAGGGCAGAGCCTCGCCGTAGCCGCGGACCACGAGCAGGCCGCGCCTTCTTGCCAGCCTGAGCATGTCTAAAGAAGGGTCTACGCCGTACTTAACGCCTAAAGGGGCGGCGAAGCGGCCCGTCCCTACGCCCACCTCGAGGGCTCTCCCGGCGGGATTAAAGAGTGAGCGGAGACACTCAAGCTCCAGCGCGTAGACGCTGCGGCCGAAGGGCTTTTCGTACCACGCGTCGTAGCGCTCGGCCCTGCCGTCAAACGGGTTAGGCACGCTTTTTAACCTCCTTACACTCGTCGAAAACCTCGTACGGGCAGCGTAAGGCGCAGTACTCGTGGTCGAGGAGCTTAAACAGCTCCTTTACCGCCTCCCCTTTAGAGTGGAACACCAGAGAGGGGTCCGCCGCGTCGGCAAAGCCCGCCCGCTCGAGCGTCTCGTAGACCTCGCACCTGAGGTTGGCAAAGGCGCACCTAACGCCCGTGCTCTCGAGCTCCCTTATAAGGCGGACGAGCGTGAGCGCACCCGTGGCGTCGGTGTAAGTAAGCGCGTCGAGGTCTATAAGGACGAACTTTAAAGGGCGGCCCCGGGCGAGCTCGAGCTTGACCTTCCGCGTCACCGTCTCGAAAAAAGGCTGGGCGTTACCGAAGTAAAGTGGGGCGTTAAGCTTTAGTATGAGTATCTGCGGGCACTCGGGCAGGGGCGTGTCGTAGACGCTTACGAAGGTACGCGTTTTAGGGTCGCGCGTGAGCACCTCCACGCGCGGGAGGGTGGACAGGTACAGAAAGCCGCCCAGCGAGAGCAGAACGCCCAGCGTTACGGCAAACCACAGCTCGGCGAAAAAGACCGACAGAAAGGTAAGACCCGCCACCCATCCGTCGAGACGGTTAATTTTGTAAAGCCGCCACATCTCTTGGGGCCTGAAAAAGCTCGCGGCCGAGGAGAGCACCACCGCCGCCAGCGAAGACTTGGGAACGTAGTAGAAGGCCGAGGAGGCGAAAAAGAGCACGCTCCCCACCACGAGGCCCGAAAACACGTTGGCCAGCGGGCTTTTAGCCCTCAGCGTAAAGCTGAGGCTCGAGCGCGAGAACGAGCCGCCCACGGGAAAGCCCTTAAAGAACGAGACCGCCAGATTGGCCGCGCCCTGACCTATAAGCTCGCGGTTGGGGTCCCACGCGTCTCCCGCCCGCTCGGCCAGCGTCTTGGCTATGGCCACGGCCTCTATAAGACCGAAAAAGGCCAGAACCAGCGCACCGCCGAGCATCTTTCTTATAGCTTCGGGCTCGAGCGGCGGCGGCTCGAAGGGCGGGGCCACCGAAGGCACCCGCCCGACCACCTCCACGCCCTTCTCCTCGAGGTTAAACCAGTAAACCAGAAGCGCGCTTACGCCCGCACCCAGCAGCGCACCCGGAAAGTAAGGGCTTACTCGCCTACCTAAGAGAGAGAGAAAGAGCGTAAGCAGGCCCAGAGCTAGTGCGTAAGGGTTTATAAGCTCGAGCTTGTGAAGCAGGTCCACCGTAAGGTCGAATATCTGCGACGAGCGCACCAGCTCCACGCCTAAAAAGCTACCCAGCTGAGAGAAGACGATGACGAGCGCTGCCGCGCTCGTAAAGCCCGTAACCACGCTGCCGGATATGAGGTCCACGGCAAAGCCGAGCCTGAGCAGACCCGCCCCGAGCCTAAGAAGGCCCACCATAAAGGCCAGAAGCGAAGCGTAGGCCACCCACGCTTCCGTCATAGGCTCGAGGCCCATCCCGTAGAGGACGGAGGCGGTAAGCAGGCTCGTCATGGCCACGGGGCCCGTGTTTAAGAAGCGAGAGCTGCCGAACAGGGCGGCCACCACCGTGGCCAGAAAGGCCACGAACAGACCGTTTACGGGCGGGACGCCCGCGAGCATGGCGTAGGCCATGGCCTGAGGGACGTAAACCGCTCCCACGGTAAGACCTACGAAAAGGTCCCTTAGGAGGTCCGCCGCGTCGTAGCGTCTAAACCAGCGCAGGAAGCTCCGCGGGAGCATACCTAAAGTATTGTAGAAAACTAAATTAAACCTTTGTATGAAGCCGATTATAATAGGCGGGCCCACCGCGGTGGGTAAGTCCGACGTGGCCTGCGAGCTGGCTAAGCTTTTAGACGCCGAGATTATAAGCGCCGACAGTATGGCCGTTTACAAGTTTATGGACGTGGGCACGGCCAAGCCCTTGGAGTGCATGAGAGAGATTAAACACCACCTCGTAAGCGAGCTTTTACCCTCCGAGCGTTTTGACGCGAAGCTCTTCCAAGAGAGGGCTTTAGAGCTTATAAACGAGCTTACCGCCCGCGGTAAGCTCCCGCTCGTCGTCGGCGGGACCTACATGTACCTACAGGCTCTTATATACGGCCTCGACCCCACGCCTCCGCCCAGCTGGCGGCTCAGGGAAGCCCTCTACGGGCTGGCCGGTAAGCTCGGAAAAGAACGGCTCTACCGCACGCTTAAGGCCTTAGACCCCGCGTACGCTGAAAAGATTCACCCCAACGACCTAAGACGCGTGGTCCGCGCCTTAGAGGTGCTCCTGCTTACGGGCAGACCCTTCTCGTCGTTCCACTCGTGGAGCAAGCCCAAGCTCGAGCACTTCGGCGTCTTCTTAACGCGCGAGCGCGACGAGCTGTACCGCCGCATAGAGGAGCGGCTTAAAAAGATGCTTAAAAACGGCCTTATGGACGAGCTTGACCGGCTGCTAAAGATGGGCTACGAGCGGTTTCTCGTCTCGGGTCAGGCCATAGGCTACAAGGAGTTCGTCCCGTGTGCCAAGGGGCGGAAAAGGCTCGAGGAGTGCCTTAAAGAGGCCGTAAAGAACACGAAAGAGCAGGCGCGCCGTCAGATAAGGTGGTTCCGCCGTCAGGGCTGGCTCGAGCTAAACCTCTCCGAGCTCTCCGTTAAAGAGGCGGCGGTCAAGATAGCCGAGGCTTACGAGGCTGAGCTGGCGCATACCCGCGGCCCGGCGGATAGGTTAAATTTAGGTGAGAAGCTAAAAGGAGGTGTGAGCCGTGGAGAAGCAGGAGAAGCAAGAGCAGCAGAACAGGATGCCCACGCGCGAAGAGATTGAAGAGGTTCTCGACCAGATAAGGCCCGGCCTTAGGTTTGACGGCGGGGACGTGGAGCTCGTTGACGTTAAAGAGGACGGTACGGTTCTGGTCCGTCTTATGGGCGCGTGCTCGGGCTGTGCCATGTCTACGCTGACGCTTAAGGCAGGCATAGAGCGCGTGCTTAAAGAGAAGTTCCCTCAGATAAAAGAGGTTAAAGACGTTAACATGGACGCGCCCTTCCCCTTCTAGGGCGCGTCACTTCCTCTTTACCCGCGTGCCCGCGGGCGTGTCTTCAAGCAGTATCCCGAGCTCCTTGAGCTTGTCGCGGATAAAGTCGGCCACCTTAAACACCTTCTCCTTACGGGCGATGTTGCGCGCCTCTACCAGCAGCTGGACGAGCTTCTCGTCGTAAACGCGGCCCGGCTCGAGCTCCTTAGCCACCGCCTCTTCCGGCTCGCACTCGGGCTTTACGTCCTCCATAAGGCCGAAGGCCTTCTTCATGGTTCTAAGCAGGCTGTCGGCGGCAAAGCCGTAGGCCTCGAGCTCTTGGTTGCTAATCTTCCCTTCCGCGTAGGCGCGGTTCTTCACCTTCCCGAGCTCGGAAACCAGCTTAAACGCGTGCCCCAGCGCCTCGGGCGTGTTAAAGTCGTCGCTTAAGGCTTTGTAAAAGGCCTCCTCGAAGGCCTTCACCTGCTCGTAAAGCGGGTGCGTCGTGCCCGTGCTCTCGTCCGTCCGCGGGAGCTTTTTAAGCAGCTCCGCCTCCTCAACGGCGTTTCTTAGCCGCTCGTAGGCCTTAAGCGTCTCCTCCATCTTCTCCCACGAGAAGTCGAGCGGGCTCCGGTAGTGCGTAAAAAGCACGAGCAGCCTTAAAACGTCCGGGTGGTACCTCGAGTAGACCTCCCTGAGCGTAACGTAGTTGCCCAGCGACTTGGACATCTTCTGACCGCCCACCGTGACGAGCCCGTTGTGCATCCAGTAGCGGGCGAAGGGCTTGCCCGTAATGGCCTCCGCTTGAGCTATCTCGTTCTCGTGGTGCGGGAAGACCAAGTCCAGACCGCCCCCGTGGACGTCTATGGTCTCGCCTAAGTGCTTAAAGACCATGGCCACGCACTCGGTGTGCCAGCCCGGAC
>JAADCR010000030.1 GCA_013154375.1 Aquificota bacterium
AATTTAGGCCTTATACGACTTTCTTTTTAAGGAGCTCTTCTTTAACTTTTTTCGCTATGCCTTCGGCGTCGAGGCCGAGTTTTCTTCTTAGGAGGTCTTGTTTTCCGTGTTCTATAAAGCGGTCGGGTATGCCTAAGGTTACTACGCGTTTTAAAATGCCCTTACGGGCAAAAAACTCGAGCACGGCGCTGCCGAAGCCGCCGGCGAGGGCGTTTTCCTCTACGGTAACAAACAGGTCGTACTTAGAGGCAAGCTCCTCGAGCATGGTCTCGTCCATGGGCTTTACGAACCTTGCGTTAACTACGCCTATCTTTATCCCCTCTTTATACAGCTTCTCGGCGGCGCGGAGGGCCTGATAGACGGGGTATCCTACCGCAAGCACCACCGCGTCTTCGCCTTCTAAAAGCTCTTCCCAGCTGCCTATGGGAATCTCTCTAAACCCTTCCGTCGGTACGCCGTAAGCAGGCCCGCGGGGATACCTAACGGCAAAGGGCTTGCCGCTGTAGATGCCCGTAAAGAGCAGGTCTCTTAGCTCTTGCTCGTCCTTAGGAGCGCAGACCACCATCTCGGGTACGCAGCGCAGAAAAGAGAGGTCAAAAGCGCCGTGGTGCGTCGGGCCGTCTTCGCCTACGAGACCTGCCCGGTCTATAGCAAAAGTTACGGGCAGCTTCTGGAGCGCTACGTCGTGTATAACTTGGTCGTAGGCCCGCTGGAGAAAGGTCGAGTAGTAAGAGGCTACGGGTCTTAAGCCTTCCGCCGCCAGACCCGCGGCAAAAGTACAGGCGTGCTGCTCGGCAATACCGACGTCGAAAAACCGTTCGGGGAAGCGCTTCGCAAACTCCGAAAGACCCGACCCTTCCGTCATAGCCGGCGTTATAACCACTATCTTCTCGTCCTTCTCGGCCAGCTCCACTACGGCCTTACCGAAGACCGAAGTCCAAGTGGGCGGAGCGCTCTTTTTTATAATCTCCCCGCTCTCAATCTTATAGGGCGCCACGCCGTGCCACTTTACCGGGTTCTCCTCGGCCGGCCGGTAGCCTTTACCCTTTTTCGTGTACACGTGAACGAGTACGGGCCCTTCTATCTCCTTAACGTTTTTTAGCGTCGTCTCGAGCGAGGGCAGGTCGTGTCCGTCGACGGGGCCTATGTAGTTAAACCCGAGCTCCTCAAACAGCACGCCGGGCGAGATAATCCCTTTTAGCATCTCCTCGGTAAGCTTCATAACCCGTAAAGGTACGTCGCCGAAGTGCTTGAGAATCTTCTTTATCTTCTGGCGCGTCTCTTGTACGAAGTGACCGCTTATTATCTTGCTCAAGTAAGTAGATATAGCGCCCACGTTGGGCGAGATGGACATCTCGTTGTCGTTTAAAATTACGATAAAGCGGTCGGGTCTAAGGTGGCCGGCATTGTTAAGCGCCTCGTAAGCCATACCGGCCGTCAGAGCCCCGTCGCCTATAACCGAGACCACGAACGGCTCCCTCTCACCTTTTAGGTCTTTACCTACTCTAAAGCCCAAGGCCGCCGATATAGAGGTCGAGCTGTGGCCTGCCCCGAACGCGTCGTACGGGCTTTCGTCCCGCTTTAAAAAGCCCGATATCCCGCCGTACTGTCTTAAGGTAGGGAACTGCTCCTTACGGTCGGTAAGTATCTTCCACGCGTAGGCCTGATGCCCTATGTCCCAGACTACAACGTCGCGCGGGGGGTTAAAGACCCTTAAAAGGGCTATGGTAAGCTCCACTACGCCCAAGCTGGGCCCCACGTGACCGCCGTTTTTAGAGGTAACCTCTATGATGTAACGGCGGACTTCTTCGGCCAGCTCCTTTAGCTCGTCGTAGCTTAAGCGTTTAAGGTCCTGCGGGCCGCGGTAGCCTTTAAGAAGGCGGTAGCCTTCGAGCATACAGATTAAATTACTTCCGCTTTAGAAGAACATCAATCGCATGAGCCAGCCGAAGGTCACCTGTGCCACGACCAGACCGAGGCCTATAAGGCCTATAAGCGTGCCCCAGCTGCGCGGCAGCTCTTCCTGTTTTACCCACACCACCGCAAACGAGAGCACCGTATAGACGGCAATTATTATCCCTATCCACTTGTGCGGAAATAGGAAAACGAAAGGCACCTTCTGCTGGACGTAAGGGTTACTCTGGATGGCAAAGCCCGACACCACCGCAAGTACTGCTAAGGGTATAGATATAACGTTGTTAACCATTCCGTAGCGCAGAACAAACAGGTACTTGTTTAGAAACGAGTAGTACAGCGCGTAAGCTACGTAAGCGGTCGTCACTATGCCTATCAAAAAGTATATAACCAGCGGGTGTATCTTCATGGCCTGACCTCCTTAAACCGACAGCTCGAGCAGACTCACGCTCTCCACGTGGAAAGTCTGCGGGAAGTTGTCTATAAGCTTAACGCCTTTTAGCTCGTAGCCGCCGCGGACGAGCATCTTAAGGTCGCGCGCCAGCGTGGTGGGGTTACACGAGATGTAAACTATCCGGGCGGGCTTGTTCTTAATAAGGAGCTCCACCTCCTCCTTTAGCAGACCCGTGCGCGGCGGGTCGAGTACCACTAAGTCGAATATCTCGCCCGCCCTCCGCTTTAGGTACCTGTAGGCCGTGGCCTCGGTAAAGACTACGTTGTCGCGGCGGTTCAGCTTGGCGTTGTACTCCGCGTCTTTTATCGCGGAAGGGTTAGCGTCGGCACCCTCTATAAAGTTACCCTGTACCGATAGCGGGATGGTGAAAAACCCCACCCCGCAGTGCAGGTCTAACCCTTTACGGTAAGAGCCGCCTTTCCGCAGCACCTCCTCTAAAAACGGCTCCCACAGCGTGTAGTTAACTTGGAAAAAACTGTCGGCGCTCACGCGGTAGCGCCACCGTCCCACGTCCATAAACACGTGCTCGCGGCCTATAAAGTACCGCTTTACCGAAGACGCTCCCACGCTCCCGTAGTTACCCACGCCCACTACGCTTTTGGGTAACACGCTCTCTTTAAGGCTCTCCACCAACTTCTCGTCCGCGTAGGTAATCGTGTAGAGCTTTAAAACCGTCTCGTCCGCCGAGGGCGAGTAGGTGACGTGTACCTCCTGTAGGTCCTTAAGGGCTTTGTTTATCTCCCTCAGCGCCGGGATGAGCTCGTTTATCTTGCGGTGCGCCAGCAGACACTCGTTTACGTCCACCACTTCTTTACTGTCCCACCGGTAAAAGCCTATCTTCCCGTCTTTAACCTTAAACTGGACCCTAACGCGGTAGTGAAACTCCTGTCCCGAGGGTATCTCGCCCTCGTAGGGCACGTCTTTTAGCTTGCCTATCCGCTCGAGCGACTCGAGGAGTATAGCCCGCTTGGCGTCGAGCTGAGCGTGATAAGCAAGGTGCTGGAGCTGACAGCCGCCGCAGACGCCGTAGTAGGGACAAGGCGGTTCGCGCCTGAAGGGCGAAGGCTCTATAACCTTCAGGGCAACGCCCTCGGCGTAGTCGCGCTTTTCCTTAAGCAGCTCCACCTCTACCGTCTCGCCGGGGGCGCTGTAGCGCACCAGCACCGTCCGGCCGTCCAGACGGCCCAGCCCCAAGCCCCCGTAAACGAGCTTCTCAATCTTGAGCCTCGGCCGACTCTTCTCCTTCATGCTCCTTCTTCCTAAGCTCCTCGAGCTTCTCAAAGTCTTTAAGCGAGAGCACGTCTATGTGCCAGCCCGTGAGCTTGGAAGCGAGCCTAACGTTAACCCCCTTACGGCCTATAGCCAGCGAGAGCTCCTCGTCGGGCACCGCCACCTCCGCGCGCTTCTCGTGAGGAAAAAGCTTCACCTTAACCGGGTGTGCCGGCGAGAGGGCCCGCTTTATAAGCTCCTCGGGCTCGTCGCTCCAGCGGATGACGTCTATCTTCTCCCCGCTAAGCTCTTCCGAGACTTTCTGTATCCTCGTCCCTTTAAGCCCGACGACGATGCCCACCGGGTCCATCCGCATCTCCCTCGAGTCCACGGCCACCTTAGCCCGCTCGCCCGGCACGCGCGCCACCGCCTTTACCTCTATAAGCCCTTCCTGTATCTCGGGCACCTCTTGCTCTAACAGCTTCTTTAAAAAACCCGGGTGCGTACGCGAGAGCACCAGATAAGGGAAGCCCCGGAGCTTTCTAACCTCCAGAAGAAGCGCCTTTACGCTGTCGCCTACCTCGTAGTGCTCGGTAGGTATCTGTTCGCGCTTAGGCAGTACCCCGTCTATCTTACCGAGGTCCACCAGCAGGTCTTCCCCTTCGAGCTTCTTCCTGACCCTACCGTAAACTATCTCGCCCTCCAGCTCTTTGTACTCTAAAAAGCCCCGCTCCTGCTCCGCCCGCTCGAGCTGACGGAAGAACTCCTCTTTAGCCGCAAACGCGGCTATCCGGTTAACGTCTTCGGGCGAGATGTTAAGCGGGAACTTCAGCTTCTTGTTCCCCTGACGCTTTACCGTGTAGACCTTTATCCCCTCGTCGGTAAAGTCCACCTCCAGCTCTTCCCTAATGCCCTTGTCGCGCTTTATCGCTATAGCTATGGCGTTTTTAAGCGCCTTCTCTACTATCTTCTCGGGTACGTCGTGCTCTTTGGCTACCTGCTCTATCAGCTTCTCTATCTCGCTCTTTACCATCCCTCTATCTCCAATCTGCCCTTGGCTATGGCGGAAAAGGGAATGTGGAGGACGCCTTCCCCGTCCTTTTCCCGAATGTCTATTATACCGTCGCGTACCTGCTCTATGTACCCGACCACCTCGCGCCTGCCTTCCACCGGCTCGCGCAGAATAAGCTTCGCCAGTCTGCCTTTAAAAAAGTCGTAGTGTTCGGGTTTGGTAAGCGGCCGCGTAAGCCCCGGCGACGATATCTCCAGAAGGTACGAAAACGGTATAAGGTCCTCCACGTCGAGCAGCGCACTTACGCGCCTGCTTATGTCCTCACAGTCCTTAACCGTTATACCACCCTCTTTATCCGCAATAACGCGTAAAACCCAGCCCCTACCTTCGGGCTTAAACTCCACGTCAAACAGTCTAAACCCCATACCCCTTACTAAAGGCTCCACGAGCTCCTTAATTTTCTTCTCCAGCTCCTCTCTACTTACTTCCATACTTATTATTTTTATCTAAATAATAATAAAGGGAAGCCCCCCCTAAAAGTAAGAATCGTTGATTTTCAACGACTTCCCGAGATTTTATCGACAACTTATCGACATGCCTGACGAAAGTTCTTCACTTCCCGAGTCAGAATTGCCGTCAAATTCGGCAAGCAGACTCAAACACTTAGGAGTTATCGACAGGTTATCGACATACTTTGACGGAAGTTTAAGAAAAATCGTCAAAGCCGTAACGCAAAATTTCACGCGCAGCGTCAACGACTTATAACTTATCAACATAAAAGCTTCAAGTCTTTGAAAAAGAGGCAGAAGACGCCCTTCGGGCGTAATTACATAAGTTCTTGATAAACCAAGAAAATCCGGTCGAGAGGTGGCCGTGCGTGCCCGGCCGGGTGCGGGTGTGTCGATAAATGTCGATAAGTTGTCGATAACTTGTCGATAGAGCACCCTTCTAACGGTTGAAAGTCAAGGCCCTCTGGAGGGGTAGGTGAGCCTCTTAAGCTCAGAAAATCTATATTTAACACTGTTATGGAGAAGTTCGTAGATAGGGCCGAGATATTCGTAAAGGCGGGTAAGGGCGGCGACGGGGCCGTGGCGTTTTTAAGGGAGAAGTACAGGCCTAAGGGCGGGCCTGCAGGCGGCGACGGTGGTAAGGGCGGCGACGTTATTATCCAAGCCACCTCTTCTAAAAAGACGCTGCTCGACTTTGAGTACAAAAGGCGTTTTAAGGCCGAGGACGGCGAGCCGGGCAAAGGTAAAAAGATGCACGGTAAGAAGGGGAAAGACCTCGTCATCCTCGTGCCCGTGGGTACGGTGGTAAAAGACGCCGAGACGGGCGAGGTCATCTGCGACCTTACTAAAGACGGCCAGCGTTGCGTGGTAGCCCGCGGCGGCCGCGGCGGGCGCGGTAACGCGCGCTTTGCCACGCCTACGGACCAAGCGCCTACTTACGCCGAGAAGGGCGAGCCGGGCGAGGAGCGCCGTCTGCTGCTCGAGCTCAAGCTCATAGCCGACCTCGGGCTGGTGGGCTTCCCTAACGCCGGGAAGTCTACGCTCCTGTCGCGTCTGACGCGTGCCCGGCCCAAGATAGGCAGTTACCCTTTTACTACGCTAAAGCCTAACCTCGGCGTTATGGAGCTCGACGAGCTCCGCCGTCTCGTGGTAGCCGACGTACCCGGGCTTATAGAGGGTGCTCACAAAGGTGCCGGGCTTGGCCACGAGTTTTTAAGGCACGTAGAGCGGACCAAGTTTTTAGCTTTCCTGCTCGACAGCTCCGACGCACGCGAGCGCGAGCCTATTCAGGCTTACGAGGCTCTCCAGCGCGAGCTCGAGCTCTACTCGCCTAAACTGGCGCAGAAGCCCCGCGTGGTGGTCGCGACCAAGATAGACGCCCTTACCGACCGCTCGCTCCTTACTGAGCTGAAAGAGTACTTTGAGGGTAAGGGTATACCCTTTTTCGCCGTCTCGGCCGTAACGGGCGAAGGGCTAAACGAGCTTAAAGAAGGCCTGTGGCGCTTTTACGAGGGTTTAAAATCTAAGGAGGAATGAACTACAGGGCCGTTGTGGGCGTTTACCGTCTTCTGGCCGAGCGGGGAGGGTGGGTAAAGGGGAAAGAGCTCTGGGAGAGCTTTAAAAAGCGCGTAGGCGGCGCCAGCAAGCGCACCTTTTACTACTACTTAGAGCGGCTCGAAGAGGAGGGGCTTATAGAGAGCAGACAGGAAGGCCGGGAGAAGCTTTACCGGCTTAAAGAAGCCTTCTCGTGCGCCTACGCACCCGAGGAGCTCGGTTTTCTGGTCTACCACCTGCTTTCGACGGCCCAAGAGCTAAAGTTAAGAAACGCCCCTCTGCTAAAGGCTTTAGTAAACAAGCTCTGCGAGGCAAACGCTCCGCCCGAAGAGCTTTTAGAACGCGCCGCCGTAAACCGCGAGCTATATTCTCTCTTCTCAAGAGAGGACTTTGAGCTTCTCGGCCGGTTCACCGCCGCCCTGTTTAAAAGGAAGCGGCTTTACCTAAACCTCTCGGACGGCCGCGTCCTCTCGGGCGTACCGGTAAAGCTCTTTTATAGAAACGGCGAGGTCTACGCTCTCCTTAAAGACGGCGAGCGCGAAGAGCTCGTAAACCTTCTTCACGTAAGAAACTTTACCGAAGGTAAAGAAGAGCCCGTCGGGCCGCCCTCTACGGCCCTTACGGAGCGCTTTGACGGGGAGGCCTTCGTTTTCGGCGTAGAGTTTCACGAGAAGTACATGTTTTACGACCCGCCGCCTAAGCTCTTTTTCCCTACGCAGTACTTCTTTAGGCACGAGAAAGGCTACTACAGCTACTTTTTCGTAGGCTACACCTCCGACAACTTCGCCCAAGCCTTCCTGCCTATCCTCTACGACCGGATACTCGCCCCCTCTAAAGAGATGCTCGAGCGGGCCAAAGCCTTAAAGCTTAACGAGCGCTACCCTTCTTTAGACCTTAAGTCTCTCGAGACGAACCTGAACCGCTTTATGCTCTTTTTAGAGCAGCTCGAGAAACACCTCGACCTAAGAAACGCCATAGTAAAGGGCCTAAAGGCGGGCCTAAGGGCGTTGGAGTGATGCTTTAGTGTAACCCCTTTTCACTTTCCGGGCTCTTTTTAAAGCTTAAAAACCTTTCACCGCGCAACCCTTTGCTACGAAAGGGGCCTAAACTTTTCCCAGAGAGGGAGGTAAGTAATGGGGCTCCTTTTAAGGCTCCTCGTTCTGGCAGGGACGGCGGGTCTGACGGGCTACTTTTTAGGGAGGCTCGCTAAAGAACGGGAAAACCGGGAAGCCTTGAAGCTCGTAGAGAGCTCCCGCATAAGGGAAGAGAAAAAGTGCAGGATTCTTGAGGACTACCTTAAAGGCCGGATAGGCTGGGA
>JAADCR010000056.1 GCA_013154375.1 Aquificota bacterium
AGATAGGCTACTACAACGCGGGAACGATGGAGTTCATCGCGGACGAGGAGGGGAACCTCTACTTTATAGAGATGAACACGCGCATACAGGTAGAGCACCCCGTCACGGAGATGGTCACGGGCATAGACATCGTAAAGTGGCAGATTAAGATAGCGGCGGGAGAGCCGCTTACTATAAAGCAGGAAGACGTTAAGTTTAACGGCTACTCTATAGAGTGCCGTATAAACGCGGAAGACCCGAAAAACAACTTTGCGCCTTCAACGGGCGTTATAGAGCGCTACTACGTTCCGGGCGGTTTCGGCATAAGGGTAGAGCACGCGGCGGCTAAGGGCTTTGAGGTGACGCCCTACTACGACTCTATGATAGCCAAGCTAATAACTTGGGCGCCCACTTGGGAAGAGGCGGTGGAGCGCATGAGGGCCGCGCTTGAGACCTACGAGATTACGGGCGTAAAGACGACCATACCGCTGCTTACCAACATCATGAAAGAGAAAGACTTTAAAGCGGGCAGGTTTACCACTAAGTACCTCGAGCAGCACCCCGAGGTCTTTGAGTACGAAGAGCACAAGGACAAGGAGGACCTTGCGGCCATAATCTCGGCCGCCATAGCGGCCTACCACGGCATATGATAGTTGTTAAAATAAAACGAGCCTAAGGAGGTGTTTTAGATGGCGGTGAACCCGGAGCTTCTGGAGGAGATAAAGGAGAAGCTGAAAGAGGTCAAAGAGAAAGGCTTCCAGAAGAAGATACTTATTACCGACCTCACGCCCAGAGACGGCCAGCAGTGTAAGCTGGCTACACGCGTCAGGACCGACGACCTTCTGCCCCTCTGCGAAGCGCTTGACAAGTGCGGGTTTTACGCGGTAGAGGTCTGGGGCGGCGCCACCTACGACGTCTCGCTTAGGTACCTCAAAGAAGACCCGTGGGAGCGGCTAAAGCGGATTAAGGAGGTTATGCCTAACACCAAGCTCCAGATGCTCTTCCGCGGGCAGAACATCGTCGGCTACAAGCCCAGAAGCGACTACACCGTCAAAAAGTTCGTCGAGAAGGCCATAGAGCACGGGATAACCGTCTTTAGGGTCTTCGACTCGCTTAACGACAACAGGAACATAGAGACGGCTGTCAAGGCTATTAAGGAGTTCGGCGGGGAGGTTCACGCGGAGATTTCCTACACGAGAAGCCCCATACACACCTACGAGCTCTGGATGAAGTACGCCCAAGAGCTGGCCGAGATGGAGCCCGACTGGATATCCTTTAAGGACGCTACGGGCATCATGCAGCCCTTCGAGTGCTACCAGATTATCAAGGGCATAAAGGAAGTGACGGGCGGGAAGATTCCTGTCCTCCTTCACAACCACGACATGAGCGGTATGGCCACCATGAACCACATCATGGCGGTGCTGGCGGGCGTGGACATGCTCGACACCGTCCTCTCACCCCTCGCTTTTGGCTCGTCTCACCCCGCCACGGAGACCATAATCGCGGCCCTTGAGGGAACGCCCTTTGACACGGGCTTAGACCTCCAGAAGGTCTCGGAAGCCGCCGAGATTGCCAAGAAGATAAAGAAGAAGTACAAGAAGTACGAGACGGAGTACGCGGGCGTTAACGCGAAGGTTCTCATCCACAAGATACCGGGCGGGATGATATCGAACATGGTGGCTCAGCTTATGGAGGCCAACGCGCTGGACAAGCTCGAAGAGGCTCTCGAAGAGGTCCCGAGAGTAGAGAAGGACCTCGGGTACCCGCCGCTGCTTACCCCCTCGTCGCAAATCGTCGGCGTTCAGGCGGTGCTTAACGTCATTACGGGCGAGCGCTACAAGGTAATTACCAAGGAAGTTAGGGAGTACGTGGAAGGTAAGTACGGCAGGCCTCCCGGACCCATATCTAAGGAGCTCGTGGAGAAGATTCTCGGCCCGGGTAAAGAGCCGGACTTTTCTAAGCGCGCCGCCGACTACGCCGACCCGCACGAGTGGGAGAAGGCCAAGAAAGAGCTTCAGGAGTTTCTCGGCCGCGAGCCGACGGACGAAGAGGTTCTTCTGTACATCCTCTTCCCCATGCAGGCTAAAGAGTTCTTTGAGCTCAGGGAGAAGGGTGAGCTTCACCCCGAGCCCGTGGACGCGGAGCTGCCCGAGGTGGCCGAGACCAAGCCCGGAGAGGTGCCCGGTGCCGCGCCCGTGGAGTTCGAGATTACCTACCACGGCGAGAAGTTCAAGGTAAAGATAGAGGGCGTGTCGCTCGAGAGCGAGGCGGGCAAGCCCAGAAAGTACTACGTTAGGATAAACAACAGGCTCGAAGAGATTCAGCTAAAGCCCTTTAAAGAAGCCATACCCAAGGGCGGAGGCGTGGAGGCGGTAGAGAGCGCGGAAGAGGAGGGCATACCCAAGGCCACGGAGCCGGGCGACGTCACGCCGCCTATGCCCGGTAAGGTGGTGAAAATTCTCGTAAAAGAGGGCGAGCCCGTCCAGCAAGGCCAGACGGTGGCTACCGTCGAGGCCATGAAGATGGAGAACGAGGTTCACGCTCCCATAGACGGGATAGTCCAGAAGATATTCGCCAAGCCCGGCGACCAGGTGAACCCCGACCAAGCTATTATGAGAATCGTCCCTCACAAGGAAGACAAGAGCTATCAGTAAAGAGGGCCCCGTTAGGGGCTCTTTTTATCTTTTTACCGCCGTAAGGCGGTCTTAAAATCTTTTTATTAAAAGGGGAGTCGTAGGGGGTCGGGAAGTGTTTTCTTTTTTAGCCGTTTTGCTGTTTGTAGGCCTCTCTTTTGCTCAGGTGTTCTCGGTAAAGCTTTCCGAGCTTTACGGTAAAGAGGGGTTAAAGCTTACGGGGGCACGCGCCTCGTTTAGCGTAACCGTGCCGGTAAACCCGCTGTGGGAGTTAAAGCGCGTTAGGTTCTTCGTTTACTACGCCTCTTCGCCCGTTTTGGAGCGGAGCCGTTCCGAGGCGGCGCTTTTTTTAAACGGTAAGCTGCTTAAGGCGGTAAAGCTGGGACGGGAAGGGGTGCTGGAGGCTACGGCCGAGGGGAGGCTTTTTAAGGAGTTTAACGAGCTGGAGCTCGTGCTCTCACAGCACTACTGTCTTAACTGCTGTGAGAACGAGATGAGCCCGGAGCTGTGGACCTACTTAGACTTGGAGCGCTCTTACGCGCTCTTTGAGTACGAGGAGAGGCCCTTTCCGCTGAGTCTTGCCTTTCTGCGGGAGGTCTACCTCTCGGAGCGGCTCTTAGGCCCGCTGGAGTTTGACGTTATTTTAGAGAGGCCGTCGGAGGAGCTGCTTAAGGCCGCGGCGCTGCTTTCGGGCTTTTTGGGCTCTAAGATTAAGTTCCGTAAGGTTTTCGTAAACGCCGTAGAGGAGCTCGGGGACCGGAACGCTTTCGTTTTAGGCTCCACCCGGTTCGTAGAGCGGCTTTTAGGGGAGCGGGCGGAGGGCAGTCTGGTTTTAAGGAGAAACCCCTACGCCCCGTCTAAGTTCGTGCTCGCTTTTACGGGCAGGACGGACGGGGAGGTGCTCGAGGCGGTGGAGGGCTTTATTCTGGCCCCCTCGGCTTACCTGTCGGAGAGTACGGTGAGCGTGACGAGGGCCGAGCCGCCCGCGTTTGAGCCTTACGAGAGCCCGGTGCTGCTGGCGCCGGGCAAGAGGCTGCTGCTGTCGGAGCTTGCCGGCGGCGAGCTGGTGCTCTCGGGCTACGGCTCTAAAAGGGAGCTCGTCTTTTTCGTCCCGCCCGACCTTTACCTAACGCCTAAAGAGAAGCTGGAGATTAAGCTCTTTTACAACCACGGGCTTTTAGTCCGCTACGACTCTACGGTGAACCTATACCTTAACGGTAAGTTCGTCTACTCTATACCCGTAGACCCTAAGGACGAGTCGGACCTTAAGGTGGCCCGCGTTAAGGTGCCCACGAGCGTCCTTAAGAAGGGCTTTAACGCGCTTACTATAGAGAACGCCCTCGTGCCCGACAAGAAGGATTTCTGTACCTCTTTTAACTACGAGAACACTAAGCTCGTCCTTTACGGCAACTCTTACCTGCAGCTGCCCGGGCTGGTCCACTGGACGGAGATGCCCTACTTGGAGTACTTCGCTGCCACGGGCTTTCCCTTTACGGTTTACCCGGACATGAAGGGGGCCGCGGCGGTACTGGAGCGGACGGACCCTGAAACCCTGTCGGCCTTTTTCACGCTTACGGCCTTTCTGGGCACGCGCGTGCAGGTCCCGCCTTTCCGTCTGGAGGTGTTCGTCGGCCGGCTGCCGGAAGAAGAGCGGGAGCTGCTCTTTTTCTGGGAGCGTGAGCCGTCGGTGGAGCGGGCGGTAAGCGGGAGCGGGAGCGTGAGGCTCGGGAGCCTGCTAAAGGGTAAGGAGGCCGGTCTGGAGCTTAAGGGCGCCGGCCGGAAGTGGACCGTGGCCATGAGAGAGTCGCCCTTCTGGCCCGGCCGGACGCTTCTGGCCCTAAACGCCCGCAGCCCCGAGGCCCTTAACGAGCTTACGCGGCTTCTCTACGAGCCCTCCGTGCTGGGTAAGGTAAAGGGCGACACGCTTTACTACGAGCCTAAAGAGAAGGAGCTCTACGCCTTTACCTCGGGCGAGCGCTACTTCGTCGGCCGGATGCCCTTTTACAAGGAGCTTTCTTACCGCGTCGGGCACGACCTGAAGCTGCTGGCCGGCCTCGCCCTTGCGGGGCTGCTTCTGTTTAGCTACGGGCTTGCGAGGCTCCTGCGGCGGAGGGCCCGCCAACGGCTTAAGGAGGGCGAGGCTTGAGGCTGCTTTTGCTTCTGCTTTTCGCGTCTTACCTCTTTGCCTTAGAGCCGGTTAAGCTCTGGGAGCACTTTAAACGAGAGTTTATAAAAGAAGAAGGGTTCGTGGTAGACCCCTACAACGGCTACCGCGTCACCTCCGAGGCTCAGGGCTACGCTATGACGCTGGCGGTGCTCTTAAACGACCGGGAGACGTTCTACCGGCTCTGGCGGTGGACCGAGGAGAACCTCCGGAGGCCCGACGGGCTCTTTGCTTGGCTCTGGGCTCACGGTGAGGTCTTAGACGACAACAACGCCACCGACGCGGACCTATTTATCGGCTACGCGCTGCTTCTGGCCTCCGAGCGCTGGAAAGACGAGGCCCTTTTAAAGGAGGCCGAGCGCGTGCTCCGTCAGGTAAAAAAGCTGGTGCTCCCCTTCTGCACCGAGCCTAAGGCGCTGGTGCTGCTGCCGGGTAAGCGGGGATTTATAAAGGAGCGCGGAGCGCTCGTAAAGCTCTCTTACTACGTTCCTTTTATCTTTAAAAAGCTCGGCTGGAGGGAGCTCTACCGCCAGAGCTACGAGCTTTACCTGAGCGCGCCCGCCTCGTCAGAGCTCTTTTTTGACTTTTTAGACAAGCGCTTCGTCCCGCAGGGCTTTATAGACGCCGACGGGATGCGGGCGCTCGTTTACGCCTACGCGGACGGCCCGGAGAGGTTCAAAAGCCTAAAGGCTTCTTTTAAGCCCCTTTACGCGTTTTACAGAAAGCACGGCTACCTGCCCGGCCGGCTTACCTACCCGTCTAAGGCGGAAGGTCAGGCGCCCTTCTGCTTTTACTACTTTCTGGGCAAGCTCTTTAACGACGAGGGGATGCTGGAGAAGTTCCGCGCGGGGTTAAAGTATGACGAGAAAAATTACTACTGCTACGCTCTTCTACTTCTTGCTGCTGCTCACCGTTAGCTTCCCGTCGGTGCTCCTGCGCGTTGAGCCGGCGAGCACGCCGCTTCTGTACCGGCTGCTCGAGCGCGGCGTCCCGTGCCGTCAGGAAGGGGTGCGGCTCCTCTGCGGCCCTCTCGAGCGCGACAAGGCCTTAAAGCTGCTAAAGGAGCTCCGTCGCGAGGGCTACGCCGCCTCCGTCGTCGCCGCACCCGCCCGTAGCCCGGAGGAGCTCTTTAAAAGGCGGCTCGCCGAGGCTAAAAGAAGGCTAAAAGAGGGCGACCTTACCGGCGCCCGCGTGCTACTCTTAGCGCTGAGAAACACCCCCTACGGTAGGGAGGCCCTCGCCCTGTTAGAGGAAAAAACCCCGGCCGAGAGGGCCGTAAAGACTATAAAGAAGAAGCCTTCCGACCCGAGGAGCTTTTACGAGGCCGGGCTCGCCTACGAGCGGCTCGGCCGGACTAAAGAGGCCTACCGGTTTTACCTAAACGCCTACCGCCTCGGTCTTAAAGACGCCGAGCTGCTAAAGGCCCTCTTAAGAACCTCTCTGGCACTAGGTAAGCTTAACGAGGCCTACCGCTACGCCCGACTTTTAAAGCGCGCGGGCGTCGAGGACCGGCTCGTCCGTCTTGCCGAGGCGCTCTACTACGCAGAGAAGGCCCGGGAGCTTTTAAAAGAGGGCAGAACCGAAGAGGCGTTAAAGCTGGCCCTTAAGGCCTACGACTTGGCTCCCGACGAGGAGGCGGTTCTCTTCGTCTTAGGCGACGCTTACCTGCAGGCCGGCAAGCCCGAAGAGGCCTACCGCTACTACGCTAAGGCCTACGAGCTTAAACGCGACTTTGACGCTCTTTTAAAGCTCCTCTACGCCCTTACCAAGATGCGCAACTTTGAGCTCGTAAACGCCTTTTTAAAAGAGGTAAAGCCCGAGACGCTGACGCGTAAAGAGAGGGAGAAGCTAAAGGCCTTCTACCGCTACCTGTATACCGAGAGCGCCGCCTACTTTCTGTCGGAGAAAGAGTTTAAAAAGGCCCTACGGGCCGCCCGCGAGGGGCTTCTCGTCTTCCCAAACGAGCCGGCGCTTCTAAAGCTCGCCGGCTGGGCCTGCTTTAACCTCAACGACCTTAACTGCGCCCGGGAGCAGTTTAAAAAGGCCCTCAAGCTAAAGCCCGACGACGCGGACGCCCTCTATGGGCTCGCCCTCACCTACGCGCGCGCGGGCAAGAAGAAAGAGGCCGAGAGGCTGGCCGAGAAGCTCCTCACCCTCGCGCCCGAGATGCGGCCCAAGCTGGCGCGGCTCTACCTTATGCTCGGCGAGCCGGAAAAAGCCAAGAGGCTCTTAGAGCCGCTTTACGAGCCTCTCTTTTACAACCCCTTTTTAAAGGGCCTGCCCCGGGAGCGGAGCCTTTTAGAAGAGCTAAACCTGCGGCTCGCCTACCCGCACCACGAGGAGCTCACGCTCTTAGCGCGGGCAAGCCGGCGCGACAGCCCGGCCCTCTCGAGCCTTACCACCTACGCGTTGGAGCTTAAGGGCCTAAAGCGGCTAAAAGACGGGCTCTCTATAGCGGGCGAGCTCAGACTGCTGGCGCTAAAAGCCGGCAACGGAGAGACCTTCCGCGGTCTGGAGCCCCTTTTAGGCCTCCGGACGGGCCGCAGGCCCTACGCGGAGCTGCTGGTAGGCTCCACGCCCTTAGGCGACGCGCCGGTAGAGCCGACGCACCGCTACTTTATTAGGCTCGTCTACGACGAGCGGACCTACGGGCTGGAGCTGAAGCTCAAGCGCGACGCCGTCCGCGAGAGCCTCGTCTCGTTCGTAGGCTACGAGCGCGACGGGCTCAGCTGGGGCAGGGTGGTAGAAGAGGGGCCCGAGCTTTACGCCCGCTTAGGCGACAGACACTTTTTAGCCCTTAAGACGGGCTACCTCACGCTTAAGGGTAAGCGCGTAAGAGAGAACTGGCGCTTCTTTGCCGAGGCCTACCCGGCCTTTTACTTTGAGCTAAAGCCGGGCCTTTACGGCTACCTCGGCGCCTACGCCCTTTACGAGAGCTTTGCCCACGACGAGCAGGGCGACGAGCCGTTTAAGGGCGGCTACTTTAGCCCTTACGACTTTACGCTGACGGCGGGCAAGCTTACGCTCTACGGCCGGAGCCCGCGGCTTATCTGGCGGCTTAACGCC
>JAADCR010000059.1 GCA_013154375.1 Aquificota bacterium
AACGGTGAGGTGGTCGACACGCGCATAGGCGTCCAGCCTAAAGAGGCGCTCAAGCAGATGATTCTCGAGCACCTCTCTTAATGGAGGAGAACGCCCTCCTCACGCCCGAACTGCTCGGCACCTTCGGGCTCCTCTTCGGGGGAGCCCTTTTATACTTCTTCTACGCCTACGCCCGCTCCCGCAGACGCTCCCGCAAGCTCTTCGACGAAGAGGCCCGGCTGTACGACCTGACGGCCGAAGAGCGCGGCCTCCTCTGGCGCTACCTAATCCGTCTACCGGTCGAGCCCACGGAGGTCTTTAAAAGCCGCCCGCTCTTCGAGCGCGTGCTCCAGCTCGCGGCCGAGAACGGCAGCTACGACGAGCTTCTCCTGCTTACCTCCTTAAGACACAAGCTCCGCTACGAGAACAAGCCTTGGTTTATACCCCTAAGCGGGCCTCACGAGCTAGACCCGTACCAGCCCGGCGTGCTGCTCTCGGGCGGCAGAAAGGTACCCGCTTTTGTCTTAAGTGCCGACGCCGAGGAGCTCGAGCTTAAACTCCCGGACGGGCACGGGCTGAAGAGAGGAGACGAGGCGAGCTTCTTCTTTCTGCGCGAGGAAGACGGCCGGTACACCGTAAAGGGCGTGGTAAAAGAGGTAAGTAACGAATACCTCCGCCTAAAGAAAGAGGCCTTTGAGCGCGTCCAGCTGCGCGAAGCGCCCCGCTGGAAGGTTAAAGCGGAGGTGAAGGTAAAGAGCCCTTCGGGCTTGGAGATAACGGGCAGGCTAGAGAACGTTAGCGTTAAGGGCGCGCGCATCTGCTACCCTTCAGACTACTCGTTTAAGGAAGGCGAGATTATATTTTTAGAGTTCGAGCTTAAAGGTGAGAGGTTTGAGAACCTCAAGGCACGGGTGGTGTACGAGCAGCCGCGTAACGGCGAGCGGTGTGCCGGCGTTGAGTTTTTAGAGCTTAAAAGGAGCGAGCGCGAGCTTATAGAGGCCTTTATCCGGGAAGAGCTTGAGAAGCTGCGCGCCTCTTATAAGAAGGAGCGTAAAGATGGCTAACCGCGTACTTATCGTAGGCAGGCCCAACGTGGGCAAGTCGACGCTCTTTAACCGCATTATAGGTAAGCGTTACGCCATCGTCGAGGACGAGCCGGGCGTGACGCGCGACTACCTCGAGGCGGTGGCCGACTGGGCGGGAAAGGAGTTCGTCCTCGTCGACACGGGCGGTTTAGTGCCGGGTAAAGAGGGCCTGTCGGCCGAGATAAAGAAGAAGGTAGAGGAAGAGCTTAAAAAAGCCGACGCGGTTATCTTCGTCGTAGACGGAAGGGAAGGGCTGACGCCCTTAGACGAAGAGGTGGCCCGTCTGCTTTACCCGTACAAAGACAAAGTGTTAGTGGCGGTGAACAAGCTCGACGACGTCTCGCTCGAGAAGAACGCTTCCGAGTTTTACGCGCTGGGCTTTGAGAAGCTCTTTCCCGTATCGGCGCAGCACGGGAAAGGCGTGGGCGAGCTGCTCGACGAGCTGGTTAAAAAGCTACCCGAAGAGAAAGTAGAGAAACCGCCCGAGGGCATAAAGCTGGCCTTTATAGGGCGGCCCAACGTCGGGAAGTCCTCTTTAGTTAACGCCATACTAAACGAGAGCCGCGTCATCGTCTCGCCCGAGGCCGGCACGACGCGCGACGCGGTGGAGGTCCCCTTTAACTACGAAGGCCAGCAGTTTACGCTCGTCGACACGGCGGGCGTGCGGAGGCCCTCGGAGGTCGAGTACGGTACCGAGTTCTTCTCCGTAGGCAGGAGCCTGAAGGCGCTCGACCGCGCCGACGTAGTCTGTCTCGTTATAGACGCCTCCGAAGGGCCCACAAGACAAGACAAGAGGCTCGGCGGTCTGGCCGAGCGGAGGTACAAAGGCTGCGTCATCGTCGCCAACAAGATGGACCTCTCGCCTTGGAGCAAGGAGGAGCTCGAGCAGATTATCCGGAAAGAGCTCTTCTTTTTAGACTACGCGCCCGTCGTCTTTACGGTGGCCACCGAAGGGAAAGGGACGCGCGAGCTTATAGAGGCGGTTAAGCGCGTATGGGAAGACTACACGCGCCAGCACAAAACCTCCTTTATAAACCGGGCCGTCCAGAAGATTCTTAAAGAGAAGCCGCCGCCGCGCTACCGCGGCAAAGAGACGAAAGTCTACTACGCGTTTCAAGAGAGCACGAAGCCGCCCACCGTCGTCGTCATCACCAACTACCCCGACGCGTGGAAAGAGAGCTACCGCCGCTTCTTTATAAAACGGCTAAGAGAGCTCTTAAACGTAAAGAACGCCCCCCTTAAGCTGGTGGTAAAAGGGCGGGAGGACGAGAAGAGAGGCTAACGCTCTATTATCGTCTCGTCTACTTTTATACCGAAGTGCCTCCCGGCCTCCTCGACGTAGCCGAGCACCTCGTCCCCTTCTTTAAGCTCGGCCACCGAGACGGGCGTACCGTCGGGACGCGTGAGGCGTATCGTCTCGGCGTTCTGGAGGATGCAGCTGAGCTTCTTCTCGCCCGCCTTACCTTCTATAAGAAGCATGGGACGGCGCTCTATCTTAGCCCTGCCCACGTAAGTAACCCTACCCCTACCCTCGTAGTCGTAAACCATAACCTCGTCGCCGGCCTTAAGCTCGCACAGGTACTTAGTCCTGTTACCCGGTACCCTGACGTACATGTGAACCGCTCCCGCGTTTACGCGGAAGGGACGGGCCGCCACGTAAGGGTTCTCCTCCGTCTCGGCGTGCACCAAAAACATCCCGCCCGAGGAGTTACCCACGAGCATGCCCTCGCCCCGGTTAAGCAGGCTCACCGTGTCCACGCAGACGCGGTCGCCCAGACCTAAAGGCAGAATCTTGGTAATCTTTACCGTCACGAGCGGGAGCTTCTCCTCGTAGCCTCTTACCAGCGCCCCTACCTTCTTTATCTGGTTAACGTCCGAGCTTTTTAAGACTACGCCCTTTACGCCCTTCTCCAGCGTCTCGAGCGCAAGGCGCGCCTCTTGCTCGTTCTTAACCACGGCGTAGAGCTCTTCGCGCTGAGCAATAAGGTTCTCTAAGGGTATAACCGTCCAGTCGGTCGTCTCTACGACGACCTTCACGCCCGGCGGCAGGCTCGCGGCCTTCTCCTCGTCCTCTTTACCCCTTATAAGGACATAAACGACGTCTTTCCCGAGCTTAAGGTCCCCGTCGGGCGCGACGACCTTAATCCGGCCTACCTTTTTTACCTCTTCTACCTTACCCTCTTCCGGGATAACGACCGCGTCCGCACCGGCCTCTACCGCCGCGGCTACGAGCTTACGGTCGAACGGCTCTACCCACACCCAGAATTCCTTCATGCTAATATTTTACCGATGCCTAAAGGCCCTTACCTTGCCCGCATCCGCGTCTACCCCTTTAAAGGCCTCGACCCGCAGGAGGTCACCTCGGCCCGTCTCACGCCCGAGGGAGCGCTCGAGCACGACAGGGAGTTTGCCCTCTTTGACGAGAAAGGCAAGCCCGTAAGCGGTAAGCGCGAGAAGAAGCTCTTTCTCGTTAGAAGCTTCGTAGACTTCGAGCGGGAGGAGTTTAGGTTCCGTTACGGGCAGAGAGAGTACGCCTTTAGCTTCTCTCAAGAGCAGGCCGTCTCGGAGTTCTTCTCCGAGCTGCTCGGCTACCGCGTGACGCTAAAGCGCGGCCTCTTTCCCGACGACCGGAAGGCGTTAGGGCCTACGGTGGTCTGCCGCGAGAGCATAAAGGCGGTGGCCTCGTGGTTCGGCTTCTCCGAAGAAGAGGCGCGCCGCCGCTTCCGCACCAACTTAGAGCTCGAGAACTGCCCGCCCTTTTACGAGGACGCCCTGTTTAAAAAGCTCTTCTCCGTAGGCAAAGCCCTCTTTAGGGGGGAGGGGATATCGAGGAGGTGCCCGGTCCCGGCGCGCCACCCCGAGACGGGCGAAGAGTACCCGGCCTTCCGCTCGCTGTTTGAAAAGAAGCGGCGCGAGACGCTCCCGCCCTACTCACCGCCCGAGGCCTTTAAAGACACCTTCTACCGCTTTACGCTAAACACCGTCACCTTAAAGCCCGCGCTGCTCCGCCTCGGCGACGAGCTCGTCCTGCAGGAGCCTTAAGGCCTTAAGCGTCAGGTACGGCTCTAAAACGCCCAGACCTTTAAAAAGGGCCGCGTCCCCGCCCGTGACGACCACCTTAAGCTTTAAGCCGAACCGCTTTTCCCACTCTCTTACCGTCCCTTCTACGAACAGCCGGCTCTCCTTTACCGCTCCCCCGCCCGCGGCCTCGCGCGTAGACCGGCCTACGGGGGGCGGCTCGACGGGCTCGAGACCGGGCACGAGCTCCGCCCTGCCGCTTAAAGCCTCGAGCTTAAGCCTCACGCCCGCGGTAATAAATCCGCCCTCGAAGACGCCGTTTAGCACGAGGTCCACCACCAGCGCCGTACCCGCGCTTACGACCGCGCCGCTCGGGCCGAAGAGCTTTAGAAAGCCGTAGGCGTTAACGAGCCGGTCTAAGCCTAAAGAGCGGGGCGGCTCGTAGCGCACCTTTAAGGGTACCGTGCCGTGCTCTACCCAACGGAGCAGCGGCAGCTTCTCTTTAAGCAGCGGCATAAGGGAGGGCCTTACGCAGACGCCGAGCCCTTTAAGCTTTATAACGGGCAGACGCCCGAGCTCTTTAAGCGGGACCTTCTCCACCCTAACGAGCTTACGGCCGCTCCAGAAGCCGAGGTCTACGGAGGTGTTACCCGCGTCGACGGTCAGGAGCTCCATACCCGCCCCCGCCGGGCGTCTCTATCCGCAACCGCTCGCCGCGCTTAAACTCGCGGACGAACTTGGAGGGCAGCTCGCGCTCGTTCCCCTCGGCGTCTATCAGCAGGTTCTTCCCTTTAGCCCCGTCGCGTCCGCCGAAGAGGCCGTAAGGTGCGAGCTTCCTCCGCTCGGAGACCACCGAGACCTCCGCGTCGGCTAAAAAGAGGTACTCGCGCACTATGCCGTCCCCGCCGCGCCTAAGGCCCGCGCCGCCCGAGCCCCTACGGACGCGGTAAGTAAGGACCCTTATAGGGTAGTGGTGCTCGAGCGCCTCTACGGGCGTGTTGAGCGTGTTGGTCATGTGCGAGTGGACCGCACTCTCGCCGTCGGTTTTAGCGCTCGCTCCCGTACCACCGCCTATGGTCTCGTAGTAAGCAAACGGCTCGCCGGTACGCGGGTCTATCCCGCCCACGGCCACGTTGTTCATGGTGCCCTGAGAGGCCGCGGGCACCTCCTCGGGCAGCACCTGAGCAAAAGCGCCCAGCACCACGTCTACTATCCGCTGGCTCGTCTCCACGTTCCCGGCGCTCACGCCCGCGGGAAACCGAGGGTCGAGGAGCGAGCCTTTACGCGTCTTTACCTTTATAGCTCTCAGACAGCCCTCGTTTACCGGGAGGTCTCCGCCTAAGAGCGCCACCACCGCGTAGAGCACCGCCGACTCGACCACCGACCTGACGGCGTTAACCCCGCCCTTTGCCTGCCCGTCGCTGCCCGTAAAGTCGAAGATAAGCTCGTCGTCTTTAACCGTAAGCTCGAGCGCCACGCGGTAAGGCCCGCCGCCGAGCCCGTCGTCCTCTACAAAGTCGAAAAAGCAGTAACTGCCGTCAGGCAGTCTTTTTATTCTTTTTCTTAAAAGACGCTCCGCGTAGTTTATAAGCTCTTCCGCGTAAAAGAGGACGCGCTCTTTCCCCTCACGGTTTAAAAGCTCGGCTATAAGACGCGCTCCGACCTCGTTGGCCATAAGCTGGGCCTTAAAGTCGGCCTCCCGCTCCTTAGGCGCCCTTACGTTCCTTAAAAAGAGCCTCAGAAACTCCTCGTTAAGTCTGCCGCGCTTTACGAGCTTCGTAGGCGGGATTACGAAGCCTTCCTCGAAGAGGCTTTTAGAGACGGGCATGGAGCCGGGGGAGGCACCGCCCACGTCGGCGTGGTGAGCCCGGTTGGCCACGAAAAAGAGAAGCTCGCCCTCGTAAAAGACGGGCGAGACGACGGTAACGTCGGGCAGGTGCGTCCCGCCCGCGTAGGGGTCGTTAAGGACCACCGCGTCGCCCTCTTGGAAGGAGAAGCTTTTTATAGCCTCCTTTACGGAGGCGGGCATGGAGCCGAGGTGGACGGGTATGTGCGAGGCTTGAGCCACGAGGCGGCCCTCGGCGTCAAAGACGGCGCACGAGAAGTCCTGTCTCTCTTTTATGTTGGGCGAGAAGGCGGTCCGCCGTAAGACCGCCCCCATCTGCTCGGCCACGGAGGAGAAGGCATTTTTAAAGACCTCGAGCCGGAACGGGTCTACCAACGCTTGACACTCCCGGAAGCGTTTTTTACAATTATATATTGCACGCGCCGGTGTAGCTCAGTCGGCAGAGCGCGGGATTTGTAATCCCGTGGTCGCGGGTTCAAGTCCCGCCGCCGGCTGAGGCAGGTAGGAGGGGTGGCCGAGCGGTCAAAGGCAGGGGACTGTAAATCCCCCGGGCGTCCGCCCTGCGCAGGTTCGAATCCTGCCCCCTCCACCACCTGCCTTAAGCGGGCGTAGCTCAGCCGGTAGAGCAGCGGCCTTCCAAGCCGCAGGTCGCGGGTTCGAGTCCCGTCGCCCGCTCCAAGAAAAATATGCTCACCGTTTTAATCCGTACGAGAAACGAGAAAGAGAACCTCCCGCGCGTAATTAACAGCGTCCGCTCTCTGGCCGACGAGATTCTTGTCCTCGACGACCGTTCCACCGACGGCACGCCCGAGCTTGCCCGTCGTCTCGGCGCCCGCGTGGTTACCGACGAGGAGGGCTTACCGCTGGGCGAGAAGGTAAACCTCGGGGCCCGTCTGGCTAAAAACGAGTGGGTGCTTCTGCTCGACGCGGACGAGGAGCTCTCGCCCGCCTTGCGCGAGGCTATACGGCGCGAGCTTAAAAACCCCCGCTACGAGGCTTACGAGCTTGCGCGTAAGACTTACTACCTCGGCGCGTTTTTAAACCACGCGTGGTTTCCCGAGTGGAGGCTCAGGCTGTTTAAAAAGGGGAAGGTGCTCTTCGGCGGGACCGTCCACGAGGGGCCCGTCCGCGTAGAGGGGCGGGTGGGCAGGCTCGAAGGAGAGCTCTACCACTACTCGTTTAAAAGCTTAACCCATCAGTACGAGAAGTTAGTTAGTTACGCGCGCCTGCAGGCGCGCGTCATGTACTCTAAAAGAAAAAAAACGCGTTGGTACCACCTTACGGTTAACCCGCTCTGGAGCTTTTTTAAGACCTTCGTGCTGAAGCGGGGGTTTCTCGACGGGTGGCGCGGCTTTCTGGTCTCGGTCTCGGGCGCGGTTTACACGTTTCTAAAGTACGCTTTTTTAAAAGAGCTGGAGCTTAAAGAGAAGCTCGGGAAGGAGCTGTGGAGGCGTTGACTCTTTTTCTTAAACTCTTATAATTACTTCCTTAGCCCGGGTAGCTCAGCGGTAGAGCGCACCCTTGGTAAGGGTGAGGGCGCCGGTTCAAGTCCGGTCCCGGGCTCCATCCCTCAGAGTAAACGCTGTGTTATAATATCTATTTACCTCACAAAATCCCGGAGGTAGGCGATGGCCAAGGAGAAGTTTGAGAGGACGAAAGAGCACGTGAACGTGGGGACGATAGGACACGTAGACCACGGGAAGTCGACGCTGACGTCC
>JAADCR010000044.1 GCA_013154375.1 Aquificota bacterium
TGCCTCGTGGGCCACATGTTTTACGTGGCGCGTAAGCTCGCCGAGCAGCTCGGGATAGCGCCCGACGAGCAGCTGAACAAAGGCTACCGCCTCGTCTTCAACGTCGGGAAGGACGCCGGACAGAGCGTCTTCCACCTCCACCTCCACCTTATAGGCGGCAGGCCCATGAGCTGGCCTCCCGGCTAAAGCATGCGCGTCTACCTTTTAGGTAACGAGCCCTGCCCCGAGACCGAGCCCCTAAAAGAGCCTCCCGGGAACCTCGCCCTAACGGTGGGCAACTTCGACGGCGTACACCTCGGCCACCGGGCCCTTATTAACGAGCTCGTACGGAGGGCCCGCGAGCGCGGCCTAAAGCCTTGGGCGTTAACCTTCTGCCCCCACCCGTTCGAGCTGCTCGGCCGCCCTTTCTGCGAGCTTACCGACCTGCACGAGAAGCTAAAGCTTATGAGCGAGCTGCCCTTAGAGGGCGTCGTGGTAGCGCGGTTCGAGACGGTCTCGTCCCTCGAGCCCGAGGAGTTTCTGGGGCTGCTTACCGAGCGTCTGGGCGTTAAGTACCTCCTCGTCGGGTACGACTGGCGATTCGGTAAAGGAAGAAAAGGAGACGCGCCTACGGCGCGTAAGATAGGTCTAAAGCTCGGGCTCGAGGTCGAGAGCTTCGGCCCGGTAAAGGTAAAAGGCAGAGTGGTAAGCTCCTCGCTTATAAGGGAGCTGCTTAAGCAGGCGAAGCTGGACGAGGCGGCGGAGCTTTTAGGCCGTCGCTACTGGGTGGAGCGTAAAGTCGTAAAAGGTCGGGGTCTGGGCACGAAGCTGGGCTTCCCTACGGCAAACCTCGAGGGGACGGAGCGGCTCTGCCTTAAAGAGGGCGTCTACGAGGTGCTCGTAGACGGTAAGCTAAAGGGCGTTGCCAACTACGGACGGAGGCCTACCTTGGGAGGAGAGGAGAGGAGGCTCGAGGTGCACCTGCCGGGCTTTAAGGGCTCGCTCGAGGGCAGGTACTTAAGGGTAGAGTTTTTAAGGTTTCTAAGAGAGGAGCGGAAGTTTCCCTCCCTCGAGGCACTAAGGGCTCAGATAGAGAAAGACGTCAAGAGGGTGGTCCATGATTAGGCAGGTGGACGAAGGGTACATGAGGCTGGCGCTCCAGCTCGCGCGGCGGAAAAAAGGCAGCACGCACCCTAACCCCACCGTAGGCGCCGTCGTCGTAAAGGACGGTAAGATAGTGGCCGTAGGGCAGCACGAAGGGCCGGGCAAGCCCCACGCCGAGGCCGTGGCGCTCAAGCGTGCAGGGAAAGAGGCCGAGGGCTCGACGCTTTACGTCACGCTCGAGCCCTGCACGCACCACGGCCGGACGCCCCCCTGCTGCGAGCTTATACTCGAGAAAGGCGTCAGGCGCGTCGTGATAGCCGTGCGCGACCCCAACCCTCAGGCCGGCGGCGGCGTAGAGTACCTAAAAGAGGCGGGCCTCGAGGTAGAAGTGGGCGTCCTCGAAGAAGAGGCCCGCCGTCTTAACGAGGACTTCTTTACCTTCGTCACGCACGACCGGCCCTTCGTAACGCTCAAGTGGGCCCAGACGCTCGACGGCAAGCTCGCCACCTCCGAAGGAAAGAGTAAGTGGATAACCTCGGAAGAGAGCCGTAAGCTCGCCCACGCGCTCAGACGCGAGGCAACGGCCGTGCTCGTAGGCGTAGGCACGGTGCTAAAAGACGACCCCCTGCTTACCGTACGGCTCGTCCCTACCGAGCGCCAGCCCGTCCGCGTCGTGCTCGACCCTCAGCTCCGCATACCCTTAGACAGTAAGCTCGTTAAAGACAAGTCGGCGCCCACGTGGGTGCTCACCGCCACCGAGAGCGAGAAGACCAAAGCCCTCCGCGAGGAAGGCGTTAAGATAGTTCTCGTTAAAGAGTTCACGCTCCCTCAGGTGCTTAAAAAGCTTAAGGAGCTCGAGGTCGTTCACCTACTCGTCGAGGGCGGGGCCGAGACGCTTACGGCTTTCCTACGCGAAGGGCTCTTCGACCGGATAGCCCTCTTTATGTCCCCGCGCTTCTTCGGAGAAGGGATAGGGATAGGCGCGCTGGGGGTAAAAGAGGTAGAAGACGCCCCGCCGCTAAGGCGCCGCCGGTTAGTCCCCTTGGGCGACGAGGTGTTTATGGAGCTCGGGAGGTAAGAAATGTTTAAAAAAGTGCTCGTGGCCAACCGCGGCGAGGTGGCCGTAAGAATTATAAGAGCGTGTAAGGAGCTCGGGATAAAGACGGTGGCCGTCTACTCGGAGGCCGACGTCAGGTCGCTCCACGTCAAGAAAGCCGACGAGGCTTACCTCATACCCGGCGACCCGGTAAGGGCTTACTTGGACTACGTAAAGATAGTAGACTTGGCCAAGCAGGTAGGCGCCGACGCCATACACCCGGGCTACGGCTTTCTGGCCGAGAACCCGGAGTTTGCCCGCTACTGCCTCTCTCAGGGCGTCACCTTTATAGGGCCCACGCCCGAGCAGATAGAGACCTTCGGCGACAAGGTAAAGGCCAAGAAGGTTATGTCCGAGGCGGGCCTGCCCACCGTGCCCGGGAGCGACGAGCCGGTAAAGAGCGTAGAAGAAGCCAAAGCGGTGGCCAAAGAGATAGGCTACCCGCTTATGCTTAAGGCCGCTTACGGCGGCGGCGGGCGCGGCATGCGCGTGGTCCGGAGCGAGGAAGAGCTCGGGAAGGCCTTCGAGAGCGCCTACCGCGAGGCCGAGACCTTCTTCGGTAAGGGCGACCTGTTTATAGAGAAGTACGTCGAGAACCCCAAACACATAGAGGTCCAGATAATAGGCGACAAGTACGGCAACGTCATACACCTCGGCGAGCGCGACTGCTCGATACAGCGCCGCCACCAGAAGCTGATTGAGATTGCGCCCTCGCCGGCACTGCCGAACGAGTTGAGGATGAAGATACTCGGTAACGCCGTAAGGGCCATAACGCGCGTAGGCTACGAGAACGCCGGGACGCTCGAGTTTCTCGTAGACCTTAAAAGCGGCGAGTACTACTTTATCGAGATGAACACGCGTCTTCAGGTCGAGCACACGGTCACCGAGGCGGTAACGGGCGTGGACATCGTCGAGCTTATGATAAGGATAGCGGCGGGAGAGCCGCTTCCGTACCTGCAGAGCGACGTGTCGTTCCGCGGCTACGCGATAGAGTTCCGGATAAACGCCGAGGACCCTAAGAAGAACTTCGCCCCCGCCCCGGGTAAGATAACCTCTTACTACTCGCCCGGCGGCCCGGGCGTGAGGATAGACGCCTCGGTTTACAAAGACTACATAATCCCGCCTTACTACGACTCGATGATAGCCAAGATGACCGTCTGGGGGCCCGACTGGGCCAAGACGGTGGCCCGCTCGAGGAGGGCGCTCGACGAGTTTTTAGTAAGAGGCGTGCCTACCAACATACCCCTCTACCGCGAGATTGTCCGCGACCCGGACTTCCTTAAGGGCGACTTCGGCGTGAAGTTCTTAGAAGAGAAGCTAAAAAGCGGCGAGTACGACTTCGAGATAGAGGGCGAGAAGCCGCGCGAGGACCTCGTGCTGGCCATATCCGCGGCCATAGCCGCCCACTACGGCCTCTAAAGGAGGCCGTCTTCTTCGTCTTTCATAAGCTTGTAGACGATGCTGTCGGTTAGCGCCTTCCACGAGGCCTCTATGACGTTCTCCGAGACGCCCACGGTGCCCCACTTCCTCTTCCCGTCGGTACTCTCTATAAGCACGCGGACCTTGGCGGCGGTGCCCGCGCTCTCGTTAATTATCCTCACCTTGTAGTCTATAAGCTGGAGCTCCTTAAGGTTAGGGTAGAACTCCTCTAAGGCTTTTCTTAAGGCGCGGTCGAGCGCGCTTATGGGGCCGTTGCCCAAAGAGGCGGTGTGCTCCTCGGCCCCTTCCACCGATAGCCTTACGGTGGCCTCGGAGGTGGGCAGCTCGTCGTTCTTCCGCTTGGCTATAAGGACGCGGTAGGCGTCAAAGTCGAAGTAGTCTTTTACTAAACCGAAGTGCCGCTTTATAAGAAGCTCCAGCGAGGCCTCCGCCGCCTCGAAGTGGTAGCCCTCCTTCTCGAGCTCTTTAATCTTCTCTACGAGCTTCTTCACCTCGGGGCTTTTGGGGTCTACGGATATGCCCAGCTCTTTAAGCTTGTGCAGGACGTTACTCCGGCCCGCGAGGTCCGAGACGGTTATCTTCCGGCGGTTGCCCACGAGCTCGGGCTCGACGTGCTCGTAGGTGCGCGGACGGCGCATAACCGCCGAGGCGTGTACGCCCCCCTTGTGCGCGAAGGCGCTCTCGCCCACGTAGGGCATGTTCCGCGGCAGGGGTACGTTGGCTACCTCGGCCACGAAGTAGGCAAGCTCGGTAAGCCTCTTTAGGCTCTCCTCGGGCACGACCTTAAAGCCGAGCTTGAGCTGGAGGTTGGGTATAACCGAGCAGAGGTTGGCGTTTCCCGTCCGCTCGCCTATCCCGTTTATAGTGCCGTGGACCTGACGGGCGCCCGCGAGCACGGCCATGACGCTGTTGGCCACGGCCGTGTCGGCGTCGTTGTGCGCGTGGATGCCTATTTGGGCCTTAGGGAACCGCTCGCGGACCTTTTTCGTAATCTCGTACACCTCGTGCGGGAGCGTCCCGCCGTTCGTGTCGCAGAGCACCACCCAGTCGGCCCCCGCCTCGAGGGCACTTTTTAGCACCTCAAGCGCGTACTCGGGGTTGTCCTTGTAGCCGTCGAAGAAGTGCTCCGCGTCGAAGACCACCTCGTCGGCGTAACGCTTAAGGTAGCTCACCGTGTCGTACACCATCGCGAGGTTCTCCTCGAGCGTGGTCCTTAAGGCCTCCTTAACGTGCAGGTCCCAGCTTTTGCCGAAGACCGTTATAACGGGCGTCTCGGCTTTTATAAGCGCCTCGACCTGCGGGTCTTGCTCAACCTTCCGTCCGGGACGGCGCGTAGCTCCGAAGGCAGCCAGCTTGGCGTGTTTAAAGTTTAGCTTTTTCGCCTTCTGGAAAAAGAGGCTGTCTTTCGGGTTGGCGTAGGGCCAGCCGCCCTCAACGTAGTCTATGCCGAACTCGTCGAGCTTCTCGGCTATCCTCAGCTTGTCCTCGAGCGAGAAGCTAACCCCCTCCGCCTGCGCGCCGTCTCTTAGCGTCGTGTCGTAGACAAAGACCTTCTCCGCCATGAGAGATAAGATAAATCAGCGCGCCCCCTTCTTAAAGACCTCTAAAAAGTAGCGCGCAAGAAGCTCCAGCGGCCCGGCCGAGAGCGTCGGGTCGCGGATGGGCGTTGCGTAAGGCGAGCTTAAGAGCTTCTCCTTCTCCTCCGGCTCCAGCGGCGGGACCTCCCCCTTAAGGCTCGCCACCGTAGAGGGCCGCTTCCTGCCCGCCTTTACGCCCGAGCCTACCTTAAAACCCAGCTCTAAAAGCGCCCGCCTGACGGCCAGAGAAGAGCTGTAAGAGACCCAGTAGCCGTCGTCTTTTAGCCGCTCTTTTACGAGCGCTAAAAACTCTAAGCTCCAGAGCTCGGGGTTTCTAAAGGGCGAGAACCCGTCGTGAAACACCGCGTCGGCCTTTATACTTAAGCTCTTTATAGTCTTGCGCGCGTCGCCCGTTATAAGCTTAAGCCTTAGGCCGTTTAGCTCTACCTCCGGCAGAGCGCTCAGAATCTTTCTCTGGAGCCCGTCGTAGGGCGGCGGGAGGGGCTCGCGGTAGGGCGGCGGGCTTAGGTCGAGCGCGTAGTAGTTTATCCTTAGCCGCGGGTTGACCTTAAGCAGCTCCGCAGCCGTTATAACGGCGTTGTGCCCGAGACCGAAGCCTACCTCGAGAAGCGTAAGCTCGTCATACTTTTTAGCCTTCTCGAGCAGCCGCGACGGGCCGAGGAACTTCCCGAGCGCCTCGGCCACGGGGCCGGTGGTGGTGCTGTGGTACGGCTCGCCGTAAACCGGGTGGACGCCCTTAAAGCTCTTAGGCGCGTAGCGCTTAAGCTCGCGCTCTACGAACCTAAACTCTTCCTCCGTAAGGCCCTCCCTTAAGGCGAACGAGCGGAGGAAGGCCTCAACCTCTCTCCAGAAGCTCAAGCTCGTAAACCTCGTAGAGTATCCGGTGGCTCGTAAGCCCTAAAGCCTCGCGGTAGACTATAAGGTAGTACTTGTAAGTCTCGGCCCGCTTACGGGCCTTCTCCTCGAGCTTCCTCAAAGCCGAGGCCCGCTTTGCGCTCCACGCGGGCACGCCGTTAGAGGGCCTCTTTACCCGCTCCTTTAGGTACTCCAAGGCCCTCCGGACGCGCTTAAGCTCGTTAAGACTCTCTTCCAGTCTGGCCCCGTAGTGCCCGCCCACGGCCGATATCTCGCGGAGAATCTCCTCCTCGAGCGCCTCTTTTTTAATCATCAAATAATTAATATGCGCGTACTCGTTCTTCAGCGGCGGGCCCTCGGAGACGCCCTTTACGCCCTCGCGGTGGGCCTGCTTTTAAAGCGGCAAGGCCACGAGGTGGCGCTCTTAGCTCCCCCTCCGCTTAAACCCTTAGCCCTTAACGAGGGCCTTAAGTTTATTCCTTACGAGAGCCTAAAGACCGCCCTCCGGGCGGTAAGGAGCTTTAAACCCGAGCTTCTGCTCGACTACGAGGCTACTTTACGCACCTACCCGCTTGCGCTCCTTTCGGGCGCGCCTCTTAGGTACGCCTTTTACAAAAAAAGGAGAGAGCGCTACCTGTGGCCTGTCTACAACCGCCTAAAGCCCTTTAAAGACTACGGCTTTACCCTCTGGGACAGGCTCGAGCTTATCAGAGACTTGGGCTTTAAGCCCGAGGAGTGGAAGAAGGAGAAGAGGCTCGTCTACCTCTCGGACGAGCCGCCCGGGGATTACCTCGTTTTCTGCCCTAAAGGTAAGATTTCTACCAAGAGCCTGACGGCCGACGGGGCGGCCGCGCTGGCCCGGGCTTTAAGGGAAGCGGGCTTTAAGGTGGTCACGGCCGTAGAGCCGGCCGAGCGCGCCTACGCGGACGAGCTGAGAAGGCGGGGCGAGGAGCCCTTCGTGGGCGGGCTCGAGGCGTTTTACGAGCTTATTAGAAAGAGCGGGGGCGTGCTCTCGGTCGAGTCGTTCCCGTACCACTTGGCGCTGCTGACTAACCGGAGGGCGGTGGTGCTGCTACAGGGCTACGGCCGGTGGATAAAAGAAGAGCTGCCTCAGCTTGCGTACGTCGGGCCGTTCGTCAGCTGCGGGCCGTGCTACAGAAGAGTCTGCCCTACGGGCGGCTACGAGTGCAGCTACGAGCTGGACGAGGAGGCGGTGGTCAGAGCCGTAAAAAGACACATAAAATTAATAAAATGAGCCTGAGAATTTACAACACCTTAACCGGTAAAGTGGAGGAGTTCGTCCCCTTAAACCCTCCTAAAGTTCTCATATACACCTGCGGCGTAACCGTTTACGACGACTCGCACGTGGGCCACGGCAGGAGCTTAATAGTCTTTGACGTGTTCAGGCGCTTTTTAGAGCACCTCGGATACGAGGTGAAGTTCGTCCGGAACTTCACCGACG
>JAADCR010000069.1 GCA_013154375.1 Aquificota bacterium
AGCGGGCGACGGGACTTGAACCCGCGACCTCCTGCTTGGGAAGCAGGCGCTCTACCGCTGAGCTACGCCCGCTTATAAGTAAATTTAATACATTTACGGCCGGGGCGGTGGTATAAACTTATACCCGAGGAGGCGCTGCATGTCCCAAGAGACGGTAAAAATTTACATAGACGACCGCGAGATTGAGGCGCCCAAAGGGAAAACCGTCCTTCAGGTAGCCCTCGAGAACGGGATAGAAGTGCCCTACTTCTGCTACCACCCGTCCCTGCCTATAGCCGGCGCCTGCCGGATGTGCGTCGTCTACTGGGAAGACATAAACCGGCTCGTCATAGCCTGTAACCTCCCCGTCCAAGACGGCATGAAGATAAGAACGCACAGAACGAGCGAGCTCGTCCGCGAGCAGCAGAAGTACCTCCTGCAGGCCCTCATGACGCGCCACCCCCTCGACTGCCCCGTCTGCGACAAAGCCGGCGAGTGCGACCTCCAGAACCTCGGCGCCCTCTACGGGCCCCAGAAGCAGATAGTCCCCGTCTCGCCCCTCGAGAAAGAACGCCACCAGCACGACTGGGAGAGCGAGTTTCTCGAGTACTACTCTAACCGCTGCGTCGTGTGCTACCGCTGCACGCGTACCTGCGACGAGGTGGTCCAAGCCCGTGCCCTTTACGTCGACGAGCGCGGCTTCCACTCCAACATAGCCCCCGCCGAGCGCCCCCTCGACACTTCCTCGTGTGAGATGTGCGGCGCCTGCGTCGCCGTCTGCCCCGTCGGCGCCATCCTGTCTAAGCCCTTCAAGTTCCAGACGCGCAGCTGGCTTCTCGAGAAAGCCTACGCCACCTGCACCCTCTGCCCCGTCGGCTGTAACCTCAGGCTCGACTACGGCACCGGCGGCTGGCGCGCCAAAGAACGGCTTTACCGCGTCCTGCCCGACGAGAGCCTCCGCGTCTGCGCCCGTGCCTTCTTCGGCTACGACGCGGTAAACGAGAAGCGCTTACGCCGGCCCGTCTTAAACGGCTCGCCCGCCGAGAGCGAGCAAGCCGTCAACTACCTAAAAGAAGCCCTCAAAAAGCCCTCCGCCTTCGTCCTATCGGCCTACCTGCCGCTCGAGCTTATCCGCCTCGCGAAAGAGCTGGCGCTTAAAACGGGCGCCTACCTCTCGGCACCCCAGACCGAAGACTTCTTCTTGGCCGCCGACCGCCTGCCCGAGGCAGAGCTACCCTCGCCCGAAGACTTTAAAGAGGCCGAGCTCGTCGTGGTCGTCGGCGACGACCTTACGGGCACCGCCCCCGTCTTGAGCTACGGGCTTAAAAAGCCCGTCTACCGCGTAGGACGCGTCACCCGCGACGCCAAGCTAAAGCCCGGGACCCTCGAGCTCGACGAGCTTAAAAACTTAACCGGGAAAGCCCTCGTCGTTCTCACGCCCCACTACTACGAACGGCCCGACGAAGTGGCCGAGAAGCTTAACCGGCTCTGCCGCGAGAAAGGCTGGAAGCTCCGCCTCCTGCCTAAAGAGCCCAACGCCCTCGGCCTTTACCGCGAGCTCCGTCAAGAAGCCTCGGGCTTCCTGAACCTGCTCGACCTTATTAAAGAAGGCAGAGTTAAAACCCTCGTCCTCTTCGGCGAGGAAGCGCTCGAGTTTACGCCTAAAGACCGGCTCGAGCAGCTACTTAAAAACCTCGAGCACCTCGTCGTCGTCTCGCCCTTTACCGACGGGCTAGCCTCTAAGGCCCACTTAGCGGTACCCACCAACCTCTTAGGCGAGCAAGAAGGCACCTTCCTTACCTGCGGCGGCCCGGCCGAGTTAAAGCCCGTTCTGCCTTGGGCCTTCGACGAGCTGAGCTTCTGGAGGAGCGTCCTCGAGGAGGCGGAGGAGAGAAAAGAGAAGCCCGAGCGGCTGCCCTACCGGGGCGGCGTTGCCCGCCGCGCTTATCTGTACGCTTACGGCTGGATAGCCGAAAGAAGCGTCAACCTAAAAAAACTGGCACGGAAAAACCATGAAGCGCGTTAACGACGTCGTCGTGGTGGGCGGGGGCATCTCGGGCCTCTGTACCGCCTACGAGCTACAGAAGCTCGGCTACGAGGTTGAGCTAGTAGAGAAAGACCGCGTAGGCGGCTCCGTAAAAACCGTAAAAGACCCTAAAGGCTTCCTTTACGAGCTCGGCCCTCAGACCATTCTATCCGACGAGGAGCTTCTAAACTACCTAAAACAGCTCGGCCTAAAACCTATAGAAGCCTCCCCCGCCGCAAAAAACCGCTTTGTGTACAAAAAAGGCCGCTTTATCCCCTTACCCTCGTCGCCCGTAAAGTTTCTAACCTCTCCGCTTCTCTCGTGGAGAGGCAAGCTCGAGGTCTTTAAAGACCTCTTCCAGCGCCCCGTCGTAGAGGAGATATCCGTCGCCCAGTTCGTCCGCCGCCACTTCGGCGAAGAGTTTCTCAACTACGTCGTCGCCCCCTTCCTCTCGGGCGTCTACGCCGGCGACCCCGAGCGGCTCTCCCTCGTCCACGCCACGCCCAAGCTCTACCGGCTCCAGAGAAAGTACGGCTCCCTCATAAAGGCCTTCCTAAAAGAGCGGCGCGTAGCGCCCAAAGGTAAACTTATCTCCTTCTCCGGAGGGCTTAAAGAGCTCGTGGAGGCGTTTAAAAGCCGCCTAAAGGTAAAAGAAGGCAAAGGAGCTTTAAGGATAAGAAAGTTTAAAGACCGCTTCGCGGTAGAGCTCATGGGAGAACGCGTAGAAGGGCGGGCCGTGGTGCTCGCCTGTCCCGCCTACGCCGCCGCGGGCCTGCTAAGGGAGCTCGTCCCCGAGGCCGTAAAAGAGCTCGAGAAGGTCTACTACCCGCCCCTCGCCGTCGCAGCCTTAAGCGTAGAAGGCGAGCTACCCGAGGGCTTCGGCGTCCTGTTTCCCGCCGTAGAAGGCCGCCGCATACTAGGCGTTATGTTCAGCTCCAAGCTCTTCCCCGGACGGGCTCCCGAAGGCAGAGAGCTTCTGACCGTCTTTTTAGGCGGAGCCACCAACCCCTTCGTAGACCGCCTTACGAACGAGCAGATAGCCGCCGTAGCGGCCGAGGAAGTAGAAGAGCTCTTCGGCGTTAAAAACTTAGAAGTTCTCAAGGTGCACCTCTGGCGCCGCTCCATACCCCAGTACAACCTCGGCTACGGGAGCGTCCTCGAGACCGTAAGCGAGGTCGAGAAGCGCGTCCCGGGCCTCTTCTTTACGGGCAACTGGATAGGCGGCGTCTCTACGGCCGACGCGCTCAGGCGCGGGCCCGAGGTGGCGCGCAAGGTTGCCGACTTTCTGGGTTAAGTTATAAACCTATGGAAGTGATAAAGGTCGCCAACATGACCAACGGTCTGCTCGTCTGCCCCGACTACGACTACATCGTCTACTTCCCCTCTTCTTACACCGCCGCCGGCACGCCCCTCTACTTTCCCGAGTTCGCCGTCCCCGTAGACCTCATAAAAGCCCTCTTAGAAGAGAGAAAAGCCGTCTTTTACGACGCAACGGTTCACGAGAACAAAGAGCTCACCGACGCCTTTCTAAAAGGCGTACCTACCTTCTTAATGGCGCTTAACCGCGCCCTCCACGGCACGCAAGGCCTCTTAGAGAAAGTTAAAAAAGGAGCAAAGGTCTGCCCGTGGCAGACGCCCGACATCGTCCAGCACGCGGTCTACCGGCTGCCGCGCCACTACTACAAGTTTCTAAAAAAGTGCGTCCGGCTCTTCGCACCCGAGAAGAAAGGCAAGCTCTGGCTCTCCATACCCGAGAACGTCGAGCTCGTGGTAGAGAAGATAGACCGCCGCCTTAACGACAACTACGACGAGATAGCGCGGCTGATAAAGCAGAAAAAGTCACTTAAAGAGCTACAGCGCGCTCAGTAGCCTTCTCGTGTACGGGTGGGAGGGCCGGTCGAAAATCCTCTCCACCGGCCCTTCCTCTACTATCTTACCCTCCTTCATAACCGCCACGCGGTCGCCCGCCTCCGCCACCACGCCGAAGTCGTGCGTTATTAAAACCACCGCCTTGTTTTCTTCTTTCAGCTTCCTAAACAGCGCCAGAATCTTACGCTGGAGCGTAACGTCGAGTGCCGTCGTAGGCTCGTCCGCCAGCACCAGCTTAGGCTCGCACACTATCGCGTTGGCTATACAGACGCGCTGCTTAAGCCCGCCCGAGAGCTGGTGAGGGTACGCGCGGTACCGCCTCTCGGGCTCCGGGATGCCGGCCTTCCTCATGGCCCTGATAACCGCCTCGTAGGCCTCCCGCTCGCCCGCCTTAAAGTGAGCCTCGTAGGTCTCTTTAATCTGCTCCCCTACCGGAAACAGCGGGTCCAGATAAAGCGAGGGCTCCTGAAAGACCATACCCACCTCTTTACCCCTTACCTTCCTCATCTCCCTCTCCGTAAGCGTAAGCAGCTCTTTACCCTCGAGCTTAACGCTCCCGCTTACGCGCGCGTAGGGCGGCAGCAGCCGCATAATAGCGTAAAAGACGGAGCTCTTTCCCGAGCCGCTCTCGCCCACGAGACAGAAAACCTCCCCCCGCTCTACCTTAAAGCTTACGCCCCTTACGGCCGGCTTCTGCCCGTAGTAGACGCGGAGCTCTTTAACCTCAAGCAGAGCCACGCAGCAGCTCCGTAAAGGCCTCTTTTATCCTCCGGTAGCTCTCCGACAGCGACTCCGAGACGACCTTCGTCTCGGCCAGCACGGGCATAAAGTTCGTGTCGCCCACCCAGCGCGGCACCAAGTGCTGGTGGAGGTGGCCCTCTAAACCCGCACCGGCCGCACGGCCGAGGTTGTAGCCCGCGTTAAACCCGTGCGGCGCGTAGACCTTCTTTAGCGCCTTTATAGAGAGCTTGAGCAGGCGGTGCATCTCGAGCGCCGTCTCGTCGTCTAAAAGCTCGTAGCTGCCGAGGTGGGCTTTGGGCGCCACCATGAGGTGGCCCGCGTTGTAGGGGTACTTGTTTAAAATCACGAAGGCTCTCTCGCCGCGGTAGACCACGAGAAGCTCGGGGAGGCGCTCCTCGGGTGCCTCCGCCGCCTCGCACAGAAAACAGCCCGTCTGCTCGTCTACTTTCTCTACGTAAGCCTTACGCCACGGAGCCCAGAGTACTTTCATGCCTTCTATTTTAAAGCTCGAGCTTTACCACCTCCCCGTAGGGCTCCTTCTCGGCAAACACCTCGCCGCTGAAGCGGTAAACCTTCGTCTGAGGGTCGCGCCAGCAGCCCGGCGGCAGCCCCGCCTTAAGACAGGTGTAGTCTAAAAACTCCTCCGCGCTCCAGCCTTGCTCCACGGGCACCTGCGGCAGAAGCAGCCCTTTGTTAAGCCCCCTCTCGACCACGAGACCGTCGCGCCCCACCTTTATAAGCTCGGGCAGCCGCTCCTTCTCCTTCACCTCCTCGGGCGGCGTAAGCAGGCTGAGCTCCCAAGTGACGCGGTTAAGCTCCTCGGGCCTTAGCGGCTCGAACCGCGGGTCCTGAAAGGCCGACTGGAGCGAGCTGTAAATAACGCCGTACCACAGCGGGTAAACCGGTAAAGGCACGCCTATGCAGCCCCTAAGCTCGCGCGTCGGGTGGCGCTTTATGGAGGTAAAGACGCCCATCCGCTGGCCGTACTTCCTTTTAACCTCCTCGGGCACCTCGAGCTTCTGGCCTAAAAAGGCCTTCTCCACCGCCTCCCGTCCTAAAGCTATAAGCTCCTTCGCCTCTTTTACATCCATAACATAAAAAAATCTATAAAAAACTATGTACGGTTCAACCGTCCTATACTAAAGCTTATGAAGCTCGTAACCGCCGCCGAGATGCGCCGGCTCGACGAGCAAACTATAAACGAGCTAGGCCTCCCCTCGCTCACCCTTATGGAGAACGCCGCCCGCGCCACCCTGCAGGCTTTACTTAACGAGCTCGGCCCGCCTAAAAGGCTGCTCGTGCTGGCGGGTAAGGGTAACAACGGGGGCGACGGGATAGCGCTCGCACGCCTTGCCAACGAGCTCGGCCTTAAGGCCGAGGTGTACTTAGCCCTCGGCGAGCCTAAGGGCGACGCCCGGTTCCAGCTCGAGCTGTTTAAGAAGCTCGGCGGGGAGGTGCTCACCGGGGAGCCCGACTTTAGTAAGTACGACCTCGCGGTGGACGCGCTCTTCGGTACGGGCTTCGAGCCGCCCCTGCGCGGCGAGCCGGCCCGTCTGGCCGAGAAGCTTAACGCCTCGCCGGTTAAGGTGCTTGCCGTCGACTTACCCTCGGGCCTCTCGGCCGACGAGGGGGCGGTGAAAGGGCCGGCGGTAAGGGCCGACCTTACGGTCACCTTCCAGTTTCCTAAGCTCTGCCACGTGCTCTACCCGGCCTCTGCTTACTGCGGGAAGGTCTTCGTAGCCGACATATCCATCCCGCCCCGTCTGGCCGAGGGCGTAAAGCGGGAGGTGCTGCTGGCACACGAGCTTAAGCTCTACCGCCGCAGCCCCGACACTTACAAAACGCGCGAGGGCCACCTGCTCGTCGTAGGCGGCTCGGAGGGTAAGACGGGCGCGGTGGCTCTGGCCTGCCGCGCGGCCACGCGGGCTGGAGCGGGTCTGGTGACGGCGGGCGTGCCCGGCGGTCTCGCGCCGGTGCTCGAGACGCTGCTTCTTGAGGAGATGGTCCTGCCGCTGGGCGAGGGGAGCCGGCTCTCGCTTCTGGCGCTTAACGAGCTTCTTAACGAGCGCGGGCGCTACTGCGCGCTCGTCTTAGGGCCCGGCATGGGCCGGTACGAGGAGGGTCAGGACCTCGTGGTTACGCTCCTCGAGCGTTGGGAAGGGCCGCTGCTTATAGACGCGGACGGGCTTAACAACCTCGCCGACGCGGGCAGGCTCGAGCTTTTACGCGAGCGGCCTTACCCGACGGTGCTTACGCCCCACTTGGGCGAGTTTGAGCGTCTCAGCGGCGTAACTCCTAAAGAGGCGGCCGGCCGGCTGACGGAGGTGGCGCGCGCGTTTGCCGAGCGCTACGGCTGCTATCTGGTTTTAAAGGGCGCGCGTACGGCCGTGGCCGCGCCCGACGGAGAGGTCTTTCTCTCGGTACGCGGCACGCCTGCCATGGCTAAGGGCGGTAGCGGCGACGCGCTGGCGGGCGTTCTGGGCGCGCTCCTGTGTAAGCTCGAGCCTAAAGAGGCGCTTAAGTTAGGCGTCTACCTGCACGGTCTTGCGGGCGAGCTGGCCGAGAAGGAGAGCCACCGCGAGGGCATGCGCGTGCTCGAGCTCGTAGAGGCCCTTCCTAAAGCTTACGCGCTTTTAGAGCGCCTCCAGAAAAGCTTTAAGCCTTCTTACCCCCTCTTTAAGCTCCTCGAGGGGCCGGGTAAACGAGAAGCGTAAGAAGGTTTTAGTTCTGTAGCTCCCGAAGTCTACGCCCGGCGTGCAGGCAACGCCCGCCTCGTCTAAGAGCCTTAGGGCAAGCGCGTAAGCGTCGTCGGCGTAGCGCGACGCGTCGGCCCAGACGTAAAAGGCCCCTTCGGGCTCTACGGGCACGCGGAAGAGCTTTTTAAGCTC
>JAADCR010000014.1 GCA_013154375.1 Aquificota bacterium
CGTCTCAACGCCCATAAGACGGGCCGCCGTGCTAAGCAGCTCCTCGTCGTTAAGGTTGTCCTCAAGAAGCTCCACCAGCGACAGGATAAATCCCAAGTCGTTGTAGCGCTTCTCGAAAGCCTCCACCACCTCCTCTCCCAGACCCAGCTCCCGCGCCAGCCGTGCCGGCTCCTCGCCTAAAAGCTCCTCCATAAGCGAGAACAAACCCATAAGGTAGGCCATCTTAGCGTAGTTGGGTGCGTACAGCTGAGCCAGCTCCTGCGCAAGGTGAGCCCTAAAAAGTGAGCGCCTCATAAGCTCCTCTTCCCGCTTACCCGCGAAAAACTCCGTCATGGCCACGGCCAGAACGAAGTTCGTAATGTCGTTTATAGACAAGTAAATAACCGCGTCGCTAACGTCCTTTATCTCGTCTTTGTATGCCGGTAGGAACTTCCTTACCCACCTTAACAGCTTGTAAGTAAGACCCACGTCCGACTCGATAATCTTTACTATCTCGTCCACGTTCTTCTCGTAAAGAGCCCTGTAGAGCTTTATTATCGTCTCCTTTAAAAAGAAGACGCTCCGCACCGTTCTAAGAGGCGAAGGGGAAGAGAAGTGTCTACCCTGAAACAGGTCGCAGTAAGGCGCAAAACGCTTAAAGTCCTCCTCGGCGTTAACGTTCTTGACTACCAGCGTCTTCCCGAGAGCCTTAAGAACCTCAAAAACCTCGAGGAGCTCCTCGTTAGAGTACTTAAGCGTCTTTAGGTCTATAAAAACGTAAGTGGTTTTGTTAAGAAGCGGTAAGTAGCTCACCTTCTCGAACCCGAAGTCGTCGACGGCTATCTCGAAGCCCTTCTTAACGAGCTCGTCGGCCCAGAGAAGCATCCGCTCCGAAACCTTATTTATCCCCCTCAGCTTTATAACCACCTTTGCGGGCGTAAGCAGGTCAAACAGCGGCGTCTCTAAAAAAACGGGCGGAGCGTTAATAAAGACCTTCTTCCCCTTAAAAAGGTGCTCCGGCTCTTCTTCTAAGAGGGCGTTAAGAATTATGGAGGTGTGTTTCTCGGCCTCCGCGCCGTTTAAAAAGCCCTTCTCGTTGCGCAGCAGCAGCTCGTAGCCGTAAACCCTTCCCTCCGCGTCGAAGATAGGATACTTGTAAATTATGTACATTATCCGATAAAAAGGATTATACAGTAGACGGCCCTACGGGCCGTAAGCTCTGCCAAAAAGCTCCTTAACGCGGGCTATAAGGTATATAGAGCCGAGAACCAGAAGGTCGCGCTCGAGCGTTATAAGCTCCTTTACGGTTACGAGCTCGGCCCTAAAGCCGAGCTTAAGGGCGTACTTAAGCATGCGCTCCGGCTCCTCGGCCCGCTCGTAACCCTCTATGGGTACGATAAGTATCTCGTTAAAGTAGCGGCGCAGCAGACTCAGCGAGAGCTCCCACTCTTTGCCTTTAAGCGAGGAGAAAGCGGGCGTGACGGAGGAGAAGTGACGGCTCACCTCGCGGGCCACCTTTGCCACGGCGTAAGGGTTGTGCGAGGCGTCGAGCATAAGAAGCGGCTTTCTGCGGATAACCTCCATCCGCCCTTCCCAGACGGTGGAAGAGAGGGCCCTCTTAACCTTCTCGGGGCTCAGCTTTATAAAAAGCGAGCTTAAGGCTACGGCGGTGGCGGCGTTGTCGGCCTGCCAACGGCCCCAGAGCGAGAGGGGCGTCTCGTCGAGCGTTAAAAAGGGCGAGCGGAAGTAGCTAAGGGCCGTGTTCGGCCCTTCCGTGACGCCGGCGTACTCGTAGTCCTGTCCGGCGACCAGAAGGCCGTTAAGCCCGAGCTCTAAGGCTTTGGGGTAGAGGGGCCAGCGCGACGAGCCGAGAACGCCGCCGCTAACGCCTTCAAAGAGGGCTAACTTCTCTGCGGCTATGCTCTCGACCGTAGGCCCTAGCCACTTGGTGTGGTCGCGCTCGGCGTTGGTGACGGCCGCTAAGACGGGCTCGGCGGCCTTCGTGGCGTCCCACCGGCCGCCCATGCCCACCTCTAAAACGGCCGCGTCTACCCCTTCTTCTTGAAAGAGCTTTAACGCTACGAGCGTAGCAGCCTCGAAGTAGGTAAGTCTAAACGCTTTTATAACGGGCAGAAGGCCGTTTATAAGCTCGCGGGCGCGCTCGTAGCTTATAGGGACGCCGTTTATCCGCCAGCGCTCGCGCTCGGTAATTAGGTGCGGTGAGACGAACCAGCCGGTTTTAAGCCCGTGCTCGCGTAGAATCCGCTCGGTAAAGGCGCACGAGGAGCCTTTACCGTTGGTCCCGCCGACCACGAGCGAGGGGTAAGCGCGGTGCGGCTCTCCTACGCGCCGTAAGGCGCGTCTTATTCTCTCTAAAGAAGGTTTAATCTCCCAGTCGGCTCCGCGGTATAAGCTCCAGAGCAGCTCCATAAAATGGAAAAGTATATGGAGTTCGACTTGGTGGTGGTGGGTGCGGGTAGCGGCGGGACCGAGGCGGCCGCGCTGGCCCGTGCCCGCGGTCTTAAGGTGGCGCTGGTGGAGCTCTCGGAAGAGAGTTTGGGAGGGGTCTGTCTAAACCGCGGCTGCGTGCCGTCTAAGTTTACGCGCGAGCGGGCGCGTCTACTGAGGGCCCTCAGACGCGAGAGGGTCCTGTCGTGCGAGCCTTCGGTTAACGCCGAGAAGCTTTACGAGGAGCGGCGTAAAGTAGTTGAAGAGCTTAAAAGGGCCTTAAGGCGCTCGCTTAAGGGCGTGGAGCTCGTCTTCGGCCGGGGCGTAGTTAAAGGCCCTAACGAGGTTTTCGTGGAAGGGGCCGAGAGGGTTTTAAGGGCCAAGAGGCTGCTCGTGGCCGTAGGCTCGCGGCCGGCCGTGCCCTTTAAGCCGCCCGAGGGTCTGCTGGACGAGGAGAGCGTCTGGGAGCTAAAGGAGGTTCCCTCTTCGGTGGTAGTAGTGGGCGGTGGCGTGGCGGGCACGGAGCTGGCTTTCGCGTTCCGCGCGCTGGGGGCCGAGGTTACGCTCGTGGAGAAAGAGAGGAAGCTTCTGCCGGGGGCGTTATTTCCCGAGAGCGGTAAGGCACTGCTCGAGAGGGCGCTTCTGAACGAGGGGGTGAAGGTTATAAAGGGTGCGGGGCTTAAGCGCGTAGTTAAGGAGGGCAGTCTTTACCGCTGCGAGCTGGAGGACGGGACGGCGGTAAGGGCCGAGCGGGTGGTGCTGGCGGTGGGCAGAAGGCCCAACGCGGACCTCGCGGGTCTGGACGAGCTGGGCCTTACGGACGAGAGGGGCTTCGTAAAGGTAGACGAGTACTGCGAGACGCCGTTAAAGGGCCTCTACGCGTGCGGCGACGTAACCTCCCCGCTTATGCTCGCGCACAAGGCCTTTTACGAGGCGCGCGTGGCGCTCGAGCGGGCCTTCGGGGAGGGTAGGCTGAGGCGCAGGGAGCTGTCGGTACCGAGGGCCGTCTACTCGGCGGTGGAGCTGGCCTCGGTGGGTCTGACGCCGGAGCTGGCGCGTAAAAAAGGCCTGACGGTAAAAGCGGGGCGGGCCAGCTTCAGGTTTAACGCCAAGGCGCTTATAGAGGGCGAGAACGAGGGGTTTTTAGAGCTGCTTCTGGACCGGAGCGGCAGGCTTTTAGGCTTTAGCGCGGTAGGGCCTTCGGCGGGCGAGCTGGTGCATCTGGCCCTGCCGCTGCTGGGCAGAGAGGTTAAGCGGCTGGCGGACGAGCCCTTTGCCCACCCGTCGCTCTCGGAGGCGTTTACTCAGGCCGTCAGGGAGGCGCTGCGGTGACGCTTCTCATGGCAAGAGAGAAAGAGGGGCGAGAGATTGATTTAGGGAGGTTGGGCGATGAGCGTAGAAGAGGTAGTGGAGCTTTTAAAGCAGCTGCAGCTAAAAGAGGCGCAGCTGGAGGGCAGTCTGGCCGACTACCTTAAAGACGCGCGCGTTACCGGCGGCGTTCTTAGTCTGGTGTTCGAGCTGCCGCGGCCGGGTCTCGAGGACCTTATAAGGTCTAAAGTCTACGACGCGCTTAAAGACAGGTTTGAGAAGCTCGAGGTGAGGTTCTTACAGAAAGGGACGCCGGTGGCAAGCTCGCCGGCCTTTACGCGGAAGCAGGTGCCGGGCGTTAAGCACCTCGTGGCCGTAGGCAGCGGTAAGGGGGGCGTGGGTAAGTCTACGGTGGCGGTCAATCTGGCGCTCGCGCTCTCGAGGCTGGGCTACCGCGTGGGCCTGCTCGACGCGGACGTGTACGGGCCGAGCGTTCCTACGCTTATGGGCCTTAAAGGGGCGCGCGTGGAGGTAGACGAGGCGCGCCGTCTGGTACCCGTGGAGAAGGAAGGGATTAAGGTGCTCTCTATAGGCTTTATGCTCCCGTCGGAGGACACGCCGGTTATCTGGCGCGGGCCCATGCTCATGCGCGCGCTTATGGACTTTCTCTTTAACACCGCTTGGGGTGAGCTGGACTACCTAATTATGGACCTCCCGCCCGGGACGGGCGACGTCCAGATAACGCTGGCTCAGCACGCCAAGCTCGACGGCTCGCTCGTGGTCACCACGCCTCAGGACGTGGCGCTGGCGGACGTTAAGAAGGCCGTGAACATGTTTAAGGAGGTCGGCGTGCCCGTGCTGGGCGTGGTGGAGAACATGGCTTACTTTAAGTGCCCGTCCGACGGGAAGGCTTACTACATCTTCGGTAAAGGGAAGGTGGAAGAGTTTGCGCGCAGCTACGGGCTGCCCCTCTTAGGCTCTATTCCCGTAGACCCCGAGCTCTCGCGCGCCTCGGACGAGGGCAGACCCGTCGTGCTCTACTATCCCGAGTCCGAGAGCGCTAAGGCCTTTATGAGCCTCGCCAGAGCTTTAGTAGAGAAGACCTCTTAAATTTTTAGCGGGGGTTGAGAGATGTTTAAGCAGAAAGAAGGCAGACGCATCGTTTACGTGGACCACATAGCCACCACGCCCGTGGCTCCGGAAGTGCTCGAGGCCATGCTCCCTTACTTTAGGGAGAAGTTCGGTAACCCTACCTCTTTACACAGCTTCGGCCAAGAGGCCCGCAAAGCGGTAGAAGAAGCCCGCGAGAAGGTGGCCGACTTTATAAACGCCAACGCGCCCGAGGAGGTCGTCTTTACCTCCGGCGCCATAGAGGCCAACAACTTGGCCATAAAGGGCATAGCCAAAGCCTACCAGAAGCGCGGCCGCCACATCGTCACCACCGAGATAGAGCACCACTCCATTCTCCACCCGTGTAAGACGCTCGAGCGCGAAGGCTGGGAGGTTACCTACGTCAAGCCCGACAAGTACGGCCTTATAGACCCCGAGGCGCTTAAGGAGGCCGTCCGGGAAGACACGGTCCTCGTCTCGGTGGGCCACTCCAACCGCGAGATAGGAACTATACAGGACATAAAGAAGCTCGTCGAGGCGGTTAAGGAGAAAAACCCTCGCGTTATATTCCACACCGACGCGGCTCCCTCCTTAGGCCACTACCCGGTGGACCTACAGGACTGGGGCGTGGACGCGGCCTCTTTCACGGCACACCTTAACTACGGCCCTAAGGGCGTAGGCGCGCTCTGGACGCGGAAAGGCGTTAGGGTAAAGCCCCTTATAGAGGGCGGCGTGCAGGAGCGGGGCGTACGGGCCGGTACCGAGCCCGTGCCCAACATCGTCGGCTTCGGCGAGGCGTGCCAGCTTGCTAAAAGAGAGCTCGACGAGCGGATAAAGCGCCTCTCGTACTACCGCGACAAGCTCAAGAAAGGCATAGAGGAACAGCTCGACTACGTCGAGTTTACCGGCCACCCTACGCAGCGCCTGCCTCACCACCTCTCGCTTCTGGTCCACTTTATAGAAGGCGAGGCCATGCTCCTCAGGCTCGACCTGCTCGGCATAGAGGCCGCGTCGGGCTCGGCCTGCGTCTCTATGGCGCTAAAGCAGTCCCACGTTCTGGCGGCCATAGGCGTGCCTAAAGAGATGTCTAACGGCTCGATAGTGTTCTCCTTCGGGCGCGAGAACACCGAAGAGGACGTAGACTACATCCTCGAGCACTTCCCCAAGGTCGTCAAGTGGCTCCGCGAGCTCTCGCCCTTCGACCCGAAAAACTGGGAAAAGTACGTAAAGTCTCGGAAAGAGTAAAAGACGGACGCGCCGAAGGCGCGTCCGTAACTTTTTAAAGCTCCTTAAGGAGTTTTTTAACCTTGTCCTCCATGTTGGGCTTAACGTAGGTGGGTTTACGCAGCTGGCGCTTACGCTTGGGAGACTTTTTGGTGTTGTAGTGAGCGCCGCCGGACTTCCAGCGTTTAACCTTACCCTTTGCGGTTACTTTAAAGCGCTTAGCCGCGGAGCGGTTAGTCTTCATCTTCACCTTGCCCATAACGACCTCCCGATAAAAGGGTTAAAGGGCCGGAAGGCCCTTACTTAAACGAGAGGATGTACTCGGCCAGAGCCTTAAGGTCTTCCTCCGAGAGGTCCTTAAGCTGAGCGAGCTGAGGGTTCATGATGTTGGCCTTGGCCGGGTCTACCTTAGGCTCGGCCTCGCCCTTGAGGTACTTAACCAGCTCCTCCACGCTGCCGTAAGCCTGAGCAATCTTTTTAAGCGAGGGGCCTACCGTTTCCATCTCGGGCTGGTGACAGGAGTTACAGCCCTTCTGCTGGAATATCTTTTTACCCTTCTCTACGAGCGAGCCGCCCGTAACCTGAGCGGCGGCTTCTTTAGCCGTCTCTTTAACCTCTTGAGCCGTCTCTTTAACCTTCTCTACCGTCTGCTCTACCTTCTGGGCAACGCTCTCCTCTTTGGCAGGAGCCGAGGTTTGCTCCTTCTTAGGCTGCTCGCAAGCCACTGCCCCTAAAAGCAGAGCGCTAAGAAGTACGTACTTTACCCTCATGTCGTTACCTCCTCCTCGTGCTCTTTTTTTATTGTACAGTACGCGGCGTTTTAAGACCGCCTCAGCCCGTCTTCCCGCAGGCCCTCCGGTCGCCAAGCTCGCAGGCGCGCTTAAAGTACTCCTCCGCCGGCGCACCTTCTTTAAGTACGCCCTTCTCGGCTAAAACGCCGAGGTTGTAACACGCCCCTGCGTGCCCGGCCTTACAGGCCTTCTCCCAGTACTCTATAGCTTTAGAGAGGTCCCTCTCCACCCCTTCGCCCGTAAAGTACAAAAAGCCTAAGTTGTGACAGGCTCCCGCGTGGCCCTTCTCGCAAGCCCGGGCGTAGAGCTCCGCCGCCCTCTTAGCGTTCTTCTCTACCCCTTTCCCCTCGTCGTAGAGGTAAGCGGCGTTGTAGCACGCTCCCGCGTGCCCCGCCTCACAGGCCTTCTCCCAGTACTTTAAAGCCTCCGCCGCGCTCTTCTCCGCGCCCTCGCCTTTGTAGTAGAGAATCCCGAGGTTGTAGCACGCCTCCGCCTCCCCTCCCTCGCAGGCTCTCTTAAACAGCTCTACCGCCTTTTTCGCGTCCCTCTCTACCCCTTTCCCTTCGTAGTAGAGCCAGCCGAGCCTGCTACAGGCCTTTACCTCCC
>JAADCR010000062.1 GCA_013154375.1 Aquificota bacterium
GGGTGATGGCTCTTAGGTGGTTCTCAAACTGGGAGGTGTAGGCGCCGTCAAGGGTCCAGTGGCCCGTGTTGTGGACGCGGGGGGCAAACTCGTTAACCAGAAGCTTGCCTTCTTTCGTCAGGAAAAACTCGACGGTGAGAACGCCGACGAAGTTAAGGGCTCTGGCTACGGTTAGGGCGTAGTTTAGGGCCTCGGGCCGCTCGGTGAAGGGAACGAAGTTGTAGTAAAGGATGCCTTCAAGGTGGTAGTTGTAGGGCATGGGGTAGCAGAGGGGCTCGCCCTCTGCCGGTATTACGGCTACGCAGGACGTCTCGGCGAGGAAGTCTACGAGCTCTTCGACGACGAAGCGGGCGTTAGGCGGGTGGTTTGCCAGTATCCGCTTAAGCTCGGAGAGCGTCTTTACGCGGTACTGCCCTTTCCCGTCGTAGCCGAGGTGCTCGGCTTTTACAACCGCCGGTAGGCCTACGCTCTCGACGGCTTCGGGCAGCTCCTTAGCCGAGGCTATCTCGAAGCGCGGCAGAGGAAGACCGAGCTTTCTCAGGAAGAGTTTCTCGCGGACGCGGCTTTTCTTTATAAAAAGAGCCTCGGGAGGGGAAGCGAGCTTGTCGGCGACTTTCTCGAGCAGCGCGTCGGGCAGGTGCTCAAACTCCCACGTAATGAGGTCGGCTTTGGCGTAAAACTCGTCGAGCTTCTCCGTAGGGTAAAGAGGCGCTACGCGCCCTGCGGGCGCGTCTTTTTTGTCTTCTAGTACTAAAAACTCAAAGCCGAGCTTCTGGCCTTCTAAAACGGTCATCCAGCCGAGCTGTCCGCCCCCGAGAATGCCTACTTTTATCATGCTCCCTACCTCAAGGTAGGTGTTTTAAGACGAGGTCGCGTAGGCACTGGATAAAGAGCGGGTGGTCCTGAGGCGTGGGGACGCGTATAAACCGCTCTATGCCTTCCTTTCTGGCCAGCTCGGCCATCTGGAGGTCAAGCTCGTAGAGCGTCTCGACGTGCTCCGAGACGAAGGAGACGGGTACCACGACGAGAGTCTTTACGCCTTCGCGGGCGAGTTTTTTAATGGCTTCTTCGGTGGAAGGGCCGAGCCACTCGCCGAAGCCTACTTTGCTCTGGTACGAGACGCTCCACGGTAGGTGGGGGAAGTGTTTAGCTATAAGGTAGGCCGTCCGCTCTACCTGCTGCTGGTACGGGTCTCCTCGTTTTATAAGCTTTTTCGGCAGCCCGTGGGCCGAGAACAGCAGGTAAGCTTCCCCCTCGGGCAGGCTCTCGCGTATCCGCTCTACCCACGACTGGATAAAAAGCGGGTGGTCGTGAAACTCCTCGACGGCTTTAAGCTCTACCTCTTTAGGTAGGTGGCGTTTAAGCTCGGCGTAAGCCGAGCCGGTGGTGGCGGTGCTGTACTGCGGGTAGAGCGGGAGAAACAGAAGTTTTTTTACGCCCGCCTTAAGGAGCTCGTTAAGGGCGTCTTTTATAAAGGGCGGGCTGTAGCGCATACCCACCGCCACTTCGTACGAAGGGCCTAAGAGTTTTTTAAGAGCCCTCTGTTGGCGGAGCGTCTGGTAAAGCTGGGGTGAGCCGCCGCCTATGGCCTCGTAGTAAGCTTTTACTTTTTTTGCCCTAAGGCGGGCTATAAGCGGCGCCAGCAGCCCGCGGAAGGGCAGGGGGAATATGTACGGGTCGGAAAAAAGGTTCTTTAGAAAGGGCTCCACCTCCTCTAACGAAGAAGGCCCGCCCATGTTGACGAGGAGAACGCCCTTCTCAGCCAAGCTCTTCCTCCAGTTTTTTTATCATAGCCTCGGCCGCCCGCTGCTCGGCCTCCTTTTTCGTCCGTCCCTCGCCGAAAGCTTTTTTACCTTTAACGTCTACCTCTACGACGAAGCGCTTCTCGTGCTCGGGCCCCTCCACGCTCACGACGCGGTACTGCGGCCGCTCTTTCCAACGCCGCTGCGTAATTTCCTGCAGACGCGTCTTAAAGTCCTTGTCCGCCCTCCCCTCTTTAAGCGCCCTTAGTATGTCGTCTTTAAAGTGCCGGTAAAAGAGCTCGCGCGTAAAGTCGGCGTCTCTTCCCGAGTCGAGGTAGACGGCCGCCCAGAGGGCTTCGAAAACGTCGCCCACGATAGTCTCGTTTACGCGCCCGCGCTTTATCCGGATAAACTTCGGTAGCTCGAGCTTCCGGGCCAGCTCGTTAAAGAACTTCTCGCTAATAAGAAAGCCCTTGCGGGCTGACAGGAAGCCCTCCCGCTTGTCCGGGTATAGCCCCACCAGAAGGTCTACCACGAAGAAGTTCACCAGCGCGTCGCCTAAAAACTCGAGCGTCTCGTAGTGCTTCCGCTTCTCGGCCGACACGTGCGTCAGGGCCCTTCTTAACAGCTCTTTGTCTTTAAAACTGTAGCCGAGCTTCTTCTCAAGCTCCTCGAGCATTTTCAAAGAGCTTTAGGTAAAGCTTAGCAATCTGGCGCGCCAAGCTGTTCATCCGCCGGATGTAGCGGGCCCGTTCTTGGACCGATATGGCCCCGCGCGCGTCGAGCACGTTAAAGGTGTGCGAGCACTTAAGGAGGTAGTCGTAAGCCGGGTAGATAAGCTCTTCTTTTACGAGCCTCTTGGCTTCTCTCTCGTAAGTCTCGTAAAGGTTAAAGAGCACCTCCGGGTCGGCGAGCTCGAAGTTGTACTTACTCCACTCCCACTCGGCCCGCTTAAACAGCTCACCGTAAGTTACGCCCTCCTTCCACTCCACGTCGAAGACGCTCTCTTTACCCTGAACGTACATGGCTATCCGCTCCAGCCCGTAGGTTATCTCGACGGATATCTCGTCGAGGTCCACGCCCCCCGCCTGCTGGAAGTAGGTAAACTGCGTTATCTCCATCCCGTCGAGCCAGACCTCCCAGCCCAGACCCCAAGCGCCCAGCGTCGGGCTCTCCCAGTCGTCTTCTACGAACCTAACGTCGTGCTCCTCGGGTCTTATCCCGAGCACTTTTAGACTGTCTAAAAACAGCTCCTGCGCGTCCTCGGGAGCGGGCTTTAAGATGACCTGAAACTGGTAGTAGTGCTGGAGACGGTTAGGGTTCTCCCCGTAGCGGCCGTCCTGAGGCCTTCTCGACGGCTCAACGTAAGCCGCTCTCCACGGCTTTTTACCCAGCACCTTTAAAAAGGTGGCCGGGTTCATGGTACCCGCGCCCACCTCAAGGTCGTAGGGCTGCCATATAACGCAGCCCTTGTCCGCCCAGTAGCGCTGGAGGCTCATTATTATGTCTTGAAAGTACATAGATATAAAGATAATAAAGACGCCCTGCGGGCGTTACAGCTTCTTTAAAAGCTCGCTTAAGGGCGCGGGCTTAAAGAAGTACCAGCCCTGCGCACTCGTGACGCCTACCTTTTTCAGCGTCTCGGCCTGCTGTGCGTCCTCCACGCACTCGGCGATAGTCTCGATGCCGAAAGTACGGGCAAAGCCCACCACCGAGTTTATAAGCGCCCGTGCCTGCTCGCTCTCGAAGTACTGCTTTACCAGCTCACAGTCGAGCTTAATGGCGTTTATTATCCCTTTAGAAGTTAGGTCTATAACCAGCTTAAGTGAAGAGAAGCCCGTCCCGAAGTCGTCTATGGAGAACTTAAGCCCCAGCGACGAGTGGAGAAACTCTAAAAACTCGTACTCCTCGAGCACCACCTGCTCGGTCAGCTCCACGCCCAGCTCGAGCCCCTCCTCTTTAAAGAGCGTAAGCGTCTCGACGAGCTTCTTCCGGTAGTCCTCGCGCTTCAGGTCTGTAGCCGAGACGTTAATAAAGACCTTTTTCCCGAGCCTCTTAAGCTCGGGCAGGTACTCTTTAAGCTTCTCGAGCACCTGCAGGTCGAACTCGGTTATAAGGTTTAGCTCGTATATAAGGTCTATGTACCTGCCTACGGCTATGTACTCGCCGTTCTGCTTTATCCGTATAAGCGTCTCGAGAGCCGTCACCTCGCCCGTCTTAAGCGAGACGACGGGCTGGAAAAACACGTCCACCTCGCGGTGCTTAAGAATGCTCTCCAGCGAGCGGATAATCTGTCTTTTAAGCCCGAGGGTGGTAAGAATCTCGTTTAGCTTGTCCACGTCTAAAAACAGAACCCCTTCGTCTTTCTTAAACTTCTCGGCGTAGAACATAATCTTAAGAACGTCCTCGGCGCTTTTGGTTATTAAAGGCGATACCTCGGTAGAGATTATCGATATCCGCGGCTTTACCGGTAAGTTGAATATGCTCTGGAGGTTGTTTATAGCCTCAAATATCTCACGCTCTATGCGGTAAGGTTTGCCGCCTTCTGCCGGGTTGACCACGATAAAGTACCCGCCGGCTACGGAAGCGTAGTAGAAGCGGTACTTCGAGGCAAACTCGTGGAGAATCTTCTCTATCGCGTGTATGACCGCGTCCCCCACCTCCAGCCCGAAAAACTGGTTGATAGACTTGAGCTTCTTAACGTTTATCGTACTTACGAAAAAGCTCCGGTTCCTGTCTAAAAGCTCTTGGATAAAGTCTATAAGCTCCGCTTTGTCCAGATAAAAGGGGCTCCGCTCGGGCCTGTAGCGCTGTACCGTCTCGTAGTCGAGGACAATCTCGGCGAAGAGACCCTCTTTGGTGCGGAACGTCTCGAGCAGCAGCTTACGGAACTTCCCTCCCAGCGGGTACTCGTTTACCGTTATCCCCCGCTCGGTCTTACCGCTTTTTATCTCAAGAAGCGGGCAGCGGTAGCCCGGCACCTCGTGACACGGCCGGCTAAAGCCGAAGAGAAGCTCGTAACATCGCTCTCCTTTACCGAGCTTACGGGCCTCTTCGTTGGCAAAGACGAGCCTAAAGTCCTGCCCTACGATAACGACGGGAAACGGCAGCAGGTCGAGCCCCTCAAACCCCATTAAAGTAATTTTATACGCCGCGTCATAGTTTAAGCGTCGGCCCGCCCTAAAATGTTTCTACTATGCAAACGGCGCACGCGTGCGTTAAGTGCGGAGCGTGTAAGTGGGTCTGCCCCACCTACCCTTTTAAAGAAGAAGAAGGCTCGTTCGCCCGCGGCAGGCTGGCGCTGGCCGAAGCCGTTCTGGAGGGCAAGCTCGAGCCTACCAATGAGGTTCTCGCCCGCTGGAGCGAGTGTGCCCTCTGCCGGCGGTGCGAGTGGGTCTGCCCTAACGGCGTTGACTACAAAGAGGTGCTTACCAATGCCCGCGCCCTCTCGACCGACCCGCTTGCCGACGGTGCGTTAAAGGCTCTTAAGCTCATGCACGGCACCGTCGGGCGGCTCGCGCTTAAAGCGGCGGGTCTGCTGGCCCTGCCTCTGCCGTCTCACGTACGGCTCCCGCTGCCCACCGGCTCGAGTAAGTCCTTCCCCAAGCCGCGGCCCGACGCGTTCTCCCTGCGCGGCAAGACCTTCAAGCCAAAGGGTAAACCCAAAGCCCGCCTCCTCTTTTTTACCGGCTGCATGATAGACGCCTTTTACACCCACACGGGAAAGAGCGTAATTAAAGTCCTCACGCGGGCCGGCTACGAGCTGGTGGTGCCTAAAGAGCTAACCTGCTGCGGTGCTCCTCACCTTTACCACGGACGGAAGAAGCTCTTTAACGAGCTTAAAGAGCAGAACCTTAAAGCCTTTAGCCGGTACGAGTTTGACGCCTTTCTGGTCGCCTGCCCCACCTGCGGCGGGGCCTTAAAAGAAGACTACGGGCTGGAGAAGGAGGTCTACAGCTTTACCGAGCTCGTGGCAAAGGAGAACTTAAGCTTTAAAGGAGACGAAAGCGTTACCGTCCACGTCCCCTGTCACTACTACACGGCCTTTAAGAAAAACCCCGAGTACTTTTACGAGGCTCTGAAAAAGGTAAAGGGCGTTAAGGTGAGAAGGGCCGAGAACGACAGAAGCTGCTGCGGCTTTGCCGGCCTCTTCTCGGTGAAAAACCCCGAGCTGTCGGAAGGCATACAGCGCAACAAACTCGAAGACTTAAAGAAAGTAGATGCGCGGGTAGTGGTTACCGAGTGCCCGGGGTGCGTGCTGCAGCTTAAAGAAGGCTGCTCTAAGTTCGCCAAAGGTATGAGGGCCGAGCATCTGGCCGACTACCTTGCTAAAAGACTGGTAAAATGACGATAAAACTAACGCAAAGCTAACACTTACTAACTACGCTAACTTCTAAGAGAAGGGAGGTAAGAGATGAGAAAGTGGGCGGTAGCTTTAAGCGCTCTCGTTTTAGCCGCTTGCGGCGGGGGCGGCGGAGGCGGTACGACGGCGGCTACTACGGCCGGAACTACGGTTACCTACGAGGAAGTAATTGCGCAGATACAGGCCCTGCCCGCTCAGGAGCTATCGCCGAGTGAGATAGACACTTTACTCTTCGTAAGACAAGAAGAGAAGGTGGCGAGGGACACCTACGCCACTTTATCCGATAAGTGGCCTAACCTTGCTATTTTAAACGAGATAGCCTACTTTGCCCCTCAGCACTCCGAGCAGAACCACATGAACGTTATGAAGACCCTTATAGACAAGTACGCCCCCCTTTACGAGAACCTCTACGACCCGGTTGAGAAAATGGGCGACGAGGTGGGCGTTTTTGAGAACCAAGTTCTCCAAGATAGATACGAAGAATTTATTAGCTGCGGCTCTCAGAGCGAGCTTGACGCCCTTTACGTAGGTGCTTACATAGAAGAGATGGACCTTATAGACCTTACTAACCGCGTAAAGCAGTCCGACAACGAAGACATAAGGCTCGGCATAAAGTTCTTAAGGGAAGGCTCGTACAGACACCTAAGGGCTTTCGTTAACTGGATAGAGTCGTTGGGCGTTACTTACGAGCCTCAGCTTCTGTGTAAGGAAGACTACGAGAAAATTATGCAAGCTCTCCAGAACAACGACGACCTTTTTAACTTAGAGCCTACTTGCAGCTACCCGGACGTTACCGAGCTTCCGCCTCCGTCCAGGTGTCGTTAAAGGCCCGCCCCTGAGCCTCCCCCTCTCCTGCTTTTCCCCTTTTTTCTTTTTTACAGACGCGGGGCGGGAGGGGGAGGTTTTAAAAGTTATATGTAAGGAACGCGTAGGGTTTAGAGGGTTTTTATTGGTGGAGGCGGCGGGAATCGAACCCGCGTCCGAGGACGGCGCCCCGTCCGAGGCTCTACAGGCTTAGCCCGTGTAGCGGTTTTCCCTCCGGGTCGCCCACGGGCAAGCTCCCCGGAGGTAGCCCGCCGAGCGTGTCGGCAGCGCTCCGGCGGGCGGGAGCGCTGCCCGAGCGGGCTCCTCTGACGCCCTCCCGCGAGGCGCCCGCAACCCCGCGGGGGACGCGCCGCCTTTAATTAGGCGGCGAGAGCGAGTTCAGCTTCGGGAGCTGTTTCGCGCGGCTGTTACGGGTGCCACCCGGCCTGCTCCTCGGGGAGCGCCGGTCCCCGTCGAA
>JAADCR010000047.1 GCA_013154375.1 Aquificota bacterium
GAGAGCGTGTCGTCGTACTCGAGGGATATCATCGAGAGCAGCACTTCCGAAGCCAGAGGCGTGGCGGAGCGGATGAAGCTCTCCGAGCAGCAGGTGCACTCAAGGCCGTGGAGCCATATGACGGGTATGCGGGGCTTGCTCTCGAGGGCTTTCACCACTTCGGGAACCATGGAAGGGGCTAAGCCCATAAGTCCCGTAACGGTGGTGGCGAACTTTAAAAAGTCCCTCCGGCTCACCCCGTGGCGTTTAAATACCTCCCAGAAGGTTTCCATAGTCTACCTCCACTTTTTAGCTTAAGTCTTAACTTTCTTACAAGTCAAGATTACCGCCCCCTTCGGGGGCGGTCTATAATATCTTTTTCTGCAGAGAATAAGGAGGTTTTAGTTATGGCGGTCTGCGAGGTCTGCGGTAAAAAGCCCGTAGTGGGTAGAAGGGTAACTTTCTCGGGCGAGCGGAACAGAAGGGTTTTTAAGCCTAACGTTCACAAGATGCGCGTCCGTCTGCCGGACGGGACGGTGAGGCGCATCTACGTGTGTACCAAGTGTCTGAAGGCGGGTAAGGTGGTGAAGGCGGCCCGCGTGCCTAAGAAAGAGGGCTGATGGCGCTTAGGGTTCTGCGTTTTTTTACGGCGGGCGAGTCGCACGGGAAGGGGATTCTGGCGTTTTTAGAAGGGCTGCCGGCCAACCTCGAGGTGGACGAGACTTTCGTAAACGCGGAGCTTGCGCGCCGTCAGCGCGGCTACGGCCGCGGCGGGAGGATGAAGATAGAGAAAGACGAGGCGGAGTTTCTCTCGGGCGTGAGGTTCGGCCGCACGCTCGGCTCGCCCGTTACCATCTGGGTTAGAAACCGCGACTGGGAGAACTGGAGAGAGAAGATGGCTCCCTTCGGCGAGCGGCCGCCTTCGGCGGTGCCCTTTACGCGCCCCCGTCCCGGGCACGCGGACCTTGCGGGCGGTCTTAAGTACGGCCAGAGGGACTTAAGGAACGTGCTGGAGCGCTCGTCGGCCCGCGAGACGGCGGGAAGGGTGGCGGCGGGAGCGCTGGCGAAGCTCTTTTTAAGGGAGTTCGGTATAAAGGTGGGGAGCTTCGTTACGGGCGTAGGGGAGGTGGAGCTCGAGCCGCCGCCGGAGGTCTTCGCCGACGGTAAGGCGCTTTTAGAGCTTCACGAGCGGGCGGAGCGCTCGCTCTTCCGGACGCCTTACCCCGAGAGGGACGAGGAGCTGGTTAAGCTCGTAGACGAGGCTAAAAGTGAGGGCGAGAGCTTAGGCGGCCGGTTCGTGGTGTTCGCCGTAGGCGTGCCGCCGGGCCTCGGCTCGCACGTCCAGTGGGACCGCCGGATAGACGCGCGCCTCTCGTTCGTTCTGACGAGCATTCAGGCGGTTAAGGGCGTGGAGGTGGGTCAGGCCTTCGGCTCGTCGTACCGGAAAGGCTCGCAGGTGCACGACGAGATAGGCTGGTCGGGAGAGCGGGGTTTCTTCCGCTACTCGAACAATCTGGGCGGGACGGAGGGCGGGATTACCAACGGCATGCCCCTGTACGCCCGCTGCGCCATGAAGCCCATACCTACCTTAGCAAAGCCTTTAAGGAGCGTAGACTTAGAGACCAAAGAGGAGGTGAGGGCGGGCAAAGAGAGGACGGACGTTCTGGCCGTCCCCGCCGCCTCGGTGGTGGCCGAGGCTATGACGGCGCTTCTGGTGGCGGACGCGCTTTTAGAGAAGCTCGGTGGCGACTTTATGGAAGAGCTTAAAGAGCGCTACCGGCTTTATCTGGAGCACCTTAGCGCTTTTTAAAGAAGTCCACGAGGTAGTAGCCCGTAAGAAATCCGCCTATGTGGGCGTACCACGCTATCCCGCCTTTACCTAAGAAAGGTAAAGAGTATATCCCGTTTATTATCTGGACGGTAAACCACAAGGTGATAAAGACCACCGCGGGCACTTCCACGAAGTACAGAAAGAAGAACACGGGCACTAAAGCCAGTACGCGCGCTCCCGGGAAGAGCTTCATGTAGGCGGCAAGGACGCCGCTTATGGCACCGCTGGCCCCCACCATGGGCACGTTGGCACCGCCGAAGAGGAGGCTGACCACCGTCTGGGTTAAGGCCGCCCCTATGCCCGAGAGGAGGTAGAAGATTAAGTACCGGACCTTCCCGAGCCTGTCTTCGACGTTGTCGCCGAAGACCCAGAGAAACCACATGTTGCCGATAAAGTGGCCCCAGCTGCCGTGGAGAAACATGTGCGTGATAAGCGTGTAAGGCCGTTCGAGCAGCTCCGCCGGGACGAGCCCCCACTGCCTTATAAAGAGCTCGAAGGCGGTCTTGGGGCCTTCAGGCGTCTGGACTACGACTTTAGTTAAGCTCCACTCGTAAAGCCAGACGAGGGTACAGACGAGCACTATGGAGGCGTTTACTAAAGGAAAACTCCGCGAGGGGTTTAGGTCTTTAACGGGTATCATAGTACAGAAGTATTTTAGGGGATAGCGGTGAAGCTCGTAGCGTTCGTAGGTCTTCACGACGCGGGTAAGACCACGCTCGTGGAGAAAGTTGCCCGGCTGCTTAAAGAGCGGGGCTACCGCGTCTGCTACCTTAAGCACGACCCTAAGGGCCACGGCGTTACCGACCGGGAGGGCTCGGACACTTGGCGCGTGAAGCCTTTCTGTAGAAAGGCGGGTCTGCTCTCGCCCTCGCTCTTTACGCTGTGGGAGCTCGAGCCGCCGCCGCTTAAGGAGCTTATAAGGCGTTACTTTAACGACTGCGACGTGCTGCTACTCGAGGGCTTTAAGTCCGTCGGCTGGCTGCCGAAGGTGGTGGTGGGCGAGCTTAAGGTGGAGAACGCCGTCTTAAAGGTGGGTAAAGACGCCGAGCCCGAGGATATTATTAAGCTTATAGAGGAGCTGGAGGAGGTTTTATGACCGGGAGCTTCTGCCTTCAGCACCGCGAGCTCTGCCCGGCTTGTAACCGCATAGCCCTAAGAGTCTGCGAGTACTTCGAGCCGTACCCGCGCGTGGAAGCCTTCTGCGAGTGCTGCGGCTACAGGGCCTACGACGAGCCTATGGAGCTTAACAAAGAGACGCTTTACGAGATTTTGGACAAGCTCTCGAGAAAAGAGATAGGGGCCGTCTGCATAGACGACTCGTGCGGCTCGAAGGACATACTCAAACTCCTGCGGGAGGGCTCTTACGCCGAGTTTAGGTGTTTAGACTGCGGGGCTGAGTGGAACTCGGAAGAAGTAAGACGCGCCTTACGGCGCGTAAAAGAAGTACTTAAAGCCATATCTAACGGCGCCTCACCTTCGGAGGTGCTTAAAGCCGGAGAGGGCGAGTGCCCTCTCTGCGGCTGGGACGTGGGCCACGCGCACGAGGGGTATCTGGTAGAGATAAAGTGTCCCGTCTGCGGATATCACAACCGCTACCGCGAGGAGTTTCCTGAGGAGCTGCCGCCCGACGACGGCTGTCCGGAGTTCGAGCGGGCGGAGGATACGGGCTGACCGCAGAGCAGCAGCTCGGCCACCTTAAGGTCCTCCGGGTAGGTTACCTTAAAGTTCCAGAAGCTGCTCTCGAGCACGCCCACCTCGTAGCCGTAGCGCTCGAGAAGGGCCGCGTCGTCGGTGGCTAAAAAGCCCTCTTTGCGGGCGCGCTCGTGACAGGCTAAGAGAATCTCCGTCTTAAAAGCCTGCGGCGTCTGCGCGTGCCAGACTCTGGAGCGGTCGAGCGTCCGCACCACGCGCCCGTTCTCCACCTCTTTAATAGTGTCGCGGGCCCGGGCGGCGGCTATAAGCCCGTCGTAGGGACCCAGCTGCGTAACGCGTAAAAACAGCTCGCGGGGCGTAAGGGGGCGGGCCGCGTCGTGTAGCACCACCAGCTCGGCGTTAACTACTTTAAGCGCCTCGTAAACCGAGTCCTGCCGCTCCTTCCCGCCGGCGACCTTCTTAACGCCCGGCGGTACGGGCGTGCTCTCCACGGCGTCCGGCGGCAGGACGAGGATAAGCTCGTCAAAAAGCCCTAAGGCTTTCTCGAGCGCGTGCATAAACATAGGCTTACCGCACAGAAGGGCAAACTGCTTCCGGAAGCCCGTCCGCCTCCCTTCGCCGGAAGCCAGAAGCACGAACGCCTTCACGGCAGAGCCCGCAGCAGAAGGTCGAGCACCGTCTGGGGAGCCAGACCGAGCGCTAAGGTGGCCAGCGCGGCAAAGCTTAAGGTAAAGGCCTCACCGCCCGACAGGGCGGTCTTTACCTCTCTCTCGGGCTCTGTTAGAAACATTAAAACGACGAGGCGCAGGTAGTAGCCTACCGAGAGCAGGCTCCCGAGGGCGAAGAGCACGCCTACGGTAAATAGCTCCGCCTTTACGAGGCCGAAGAAGATGCCCAGCTTGCCCCAGAAGAGGGCCAGAGGCGGGATGCCTATAAAGGCGAACAGGAAAAGGGCAAACAGCAAGGCCGTACCCGGGGCGGTTCTGTAAAGACCTTTAAGGTCGTCGAGCCGTGCCGGGCGGCCGAGGGCCTTCTCGAGGACGGTTAGCAGCGTAAAGACGCCTACGGTGGCCGTACCGTAGGCAAAGACGTAAAACAGCAGGGCGGCAAAGAGGTGTTCGTCTACGGCCGTTAAGGCCGTAAGGAAGTAGCCGGCGTGGGCTACGGAGGAGTAGGCGAAGAGGCGCTTAAGCGAGGTCTGCGCGTAGGCGGCAAGGTTGCCCACGAGCATGGACGCTACGGCCAGAAGGACGACGAAGAGCCGCCAGTCTTCAAAGGAGGAGAGGAGGGTGTACGTGAGCTTTACTAAAAGGAAGTAAAGGGCGAGCTTGGGGACGGCGGCCATAAAGGCGGTGGTGGGCGTGGGAGCGCCTTCGTAAGCGTCGGGCGTCCAGAAGTGGAAGGGGACGGCGGAGGCTTTAAGGGCTAAAGCCGAGAGTATTAAAACGACGCCTAAGGCAAAGAAGGCGTTCTCGCCCTCGTAGGGTACCGTCCGCAGGCTGCCCGTGGCGGCGTAAACGAAGGCCGAGCCAAGGGCGAACATGGAGGTGCCCGTGGTGCCTATAACAAGGTACTTAAACGCCCCCTCTTTAGACGGGTAGTCGTTTTTAAATAGGCCGGCAAGCAGGTAGAGCGTTATGGACGAGAGCTCTAAACCGGTAAACACGACCGCGAGGTTGTCGCTCGAGAGCATGACGCTCATACCCAGAACGGCCAGAAGGTAGAGGTACGGCAGCTCGCCGTAGGGGGAGTTTCTTTTTATAAAGTAGTCGTAAGAAGAGACGAGAACGAGCGCCGCGAGGGCGTAAAGGAGGAGCTTACCCGCCAGACTGAGCGCGTCTACGGTAAAGCCGCCGAAAAAGAGCCGCTCGGGGTGAGCCGTAAAGAGCGTAGAGACGGCCGCAAGGGCGAGAAAGAGGGCCGCCAGCAGGGTGGCGGCCTTAAAGGCCTTTTTACCGTAAAGAAGCTCTAAGGTAAAGAGCGTAAGAACGCCGGCCGAGAGCGTAAGCTCGGGCAGAAGCGCACTCCAGTTCAAGGCTCAACCTCCGAGGACGAGTCTGGCCGTGTGCTCGACTACTTTCACGAACGGGTAGGGGTAGACGCCCATAAGGAGGGCCATAAAGAGGATGAGGGCGAAGGTTATAACGTGGTGAGGCTCGAGGTCTTTAAGCTTCTTCCACCGCTCTATCCGCTCGGGCGGTACGCGCTCTTCTTCGAGCATGACTTTCTTAAACATGTACAGCGAGTAAGCGGCTCCGAGAACCATGCCCACGCCCGCGACGAAGGCCCAGACGGGATGCTTGGCGTAGGTACCTAAGAGGATGAGAAACTCGGCCACGAAGCTGGCAAAGCCGGGGAAGGCTATCCCGGCCAGCACGGACAGGAAGAAGGCCACCGTAAAGTAGGGAATATAACGGGCCAGACCGCCGAGGCGGTCCATCTCGTAAGAGTGTATGCGGTCGTATATAAAGCCGGCGCTAAAGAATAAGGCGGCCGAGGAGAGGCCGTGAGCTATCATGAGGTAGACCGCACCGTTAAGTGCCTCGGGCGTGAGGGCAAAGGTGCCCAGCGTCACGAGACCCATGTGCGAGATGGACGAGTAGGCTATAAGCCGCTTCATGTGGTTCTGCGCTATCGCCATCATGGCCGCGTATATAATGGCCACGACGCTTAAGAAGAAGATTAGGGGCGCGTAGTACTTGGAAGCCTCGGGGAAGAAGGGTAGCGAGAAGCGGACGAAGCCGTAGGTACCCATCTTAAGCAGCACGCCCGCCAGAACGGCGGAGCCGGCCGTGGGGGCCTCGACGTGTGCGTCGGGCAGCCACGTGTGAAACGGCCACATGGGAATTTTCACGGCAAAACCGAGACCGAAAAAGAGGAAGGCTATAAGCTCGAGCCAGAGCGGGTAGTCGACGGAAGAGAGGAATGCGTAGTCGAAGGATATCCTGCCTTGCGTAAAGTAAGCGTAAACGAGCACCGAGGCTATCCCGAGCAGGAGAAAGAGCGAGCCGAAGAAGGTGTAAAGGAAGAACTTGTTAGCCGCGTAGACCTTCCGGTCGTGGCCCCAGAAGCCGATGATAAAGTACATGGGTATGAGCATGGCCTCCCAGAAGAGGTAGAACAGGAAAAGGTCCAGCGCGGCAAAGACGCCTATGCACGCCGTCTCGAGGGCGAGAAAGAGCGACAAGTAAAGGACGGGCCGGTCTTCTATCTTCCACGACCAGACGAAGACGGCGAAGAAAATAAGCGCCGTCATAAGGATGAGCGAGACGGCCATGCCGTCGAGACCTACGTGGTAGTTAATGCCCAGCGTCTTTATCCACGGGACGACCGTCTCAAACTGGAAGCCTTCTTTACTAAAGTCGAAGTTTATAAATAAAATGAGCGCTAACAGCAGCACGAAGCCCGAGAGGGAGACGGCGGTTATCTTCGCAAAGAGCTCGTTCCTTACGACGGCTACGAGCAGAGCCCCGAGCAGGGGTAAGAATATGGCGAAGTTAAGAACGGCTTCCATCCTACCCTCCTCCGGCTATGGTGGCAACCAGTATAAAGGCTATCACACACAGACCCACCGTAAGCCCGAAAACGTACCAGTTGAGCTTACCCGCGTGGATAACCCTTAAAAACTCACCCGCTTTTACCACGGCCGATGAGAGCCAGTTTATAAACCCGTCTATGGCTATCCGCTCAAAGACCGTGTACAGGTCGCGTGCCGCCAGCAGGTACCCCTCGGCCAGCACTTTGTGGTAAAGCTTTTCGGTAAAGAACTGCTCTTTAAAGAGGGTGTGAAGGGGCTTAAAGCGCTGGTAGAGCTGCTCGTAGTCGACGAGCCTTTTTACGTACACCGCCCAAGCAAGCCATATGCCGCCTAAAGCCACCAGCATCGAAACTACCGCCACCG
>JAADCR010000067.1 GCA_013154375.1 Aquificota bacterium
ATAATATTTCTCAGATGCTCCGGCGTGCCGGGTTTATCTTAGCGCTCTTTCTGCTGCTCGCTTTAGGCTTTCTCTCGAAAACCGTCGTACTCTGTCTGCACGACGGCGAGAAGCCCCACTGGGAGCTTCTCCACTTAACCGAGAAGCCCGGCGAGGAGCACCTAAAGCAGACCTTTGAAGCTAAAAAAGACGCCCCCGCGGTACTCCCTTCCTCTTTTACGCCGGAGGCGTCCGTACTTCTCTCTTTTAAAAGCTTTAACCTTTCCGTCCCGCAGAACCTTCTAAACGAGCCCGTTCTCATTAAGACCGTCCGCCTCCTTATCTGAAGGGCTGTCTCCCCGACCGAGAGCCCTTTAGTCCTTTAGGAGGTGCGTTATTATGCTCGTACTTTTGCTGCTCGTTAGTTTAAGCTTCGGCGTTACGCTCGACGAGGCGCTTAAGAAGGCGCTCGAGAAGAACCTCTACCTTAAGGCGCTCCGTCAGGAGCTTAAGGCCTTTGAGGGACGGAAGCGTGCGGCCCGCGCGCTGGAGAACCCTGAGCTGAACTTTGAGAGCGGCTTCGTCTATACCTCGGATGGCTCGGGACCGCAGGGGCGGTTTCTGTATCTGGCCGAGCTGGCTCAGCCGCTGCCGCTCTGGGGCGTGCGGAGCCGCCGTCTTGCGGTAGTAGAAGCTCAAGAGCTTGCGGCTAAAGAAGAGCTAAGGGGTGCAGAGAAGGAGACTCTGGGAAGGGTCTACGAGGCGTTTGCCGAGGCTCTTTACCGTAAAGAGCTGCTTAGGATAGCGCGGGAAGAGCTTAAGCTGGCTTTTGAGCTCGAGCGGTTCGTAGAGAAAGCTTACGAGCTGGGCGGGGCTACGCTTCTGGACTACCTAAGGGCCAAGAGGGAGCGCAGGCTCGTCCAGACGGACTTAAAGCTGGCCGAGAAGGACTACCGGAGGGCGCTTAAGGAGCTCTCGGCGCTGCTGGCCGAAAAGGTCGACGGGGTAGAAGGCAGGCTCGAGAGCGTAAAGCCTTTAAAGCCTTTTAAGCCGAGTAACAGCCCGCTCGTAAGAAGGTGGGCCTTTAAAGAAGAGGAGCTTAAAAGGGCCGTAAAGCTCGAGAGGGCGCTGGCTAAACCCCCGCTCTCGGTGGGCCTGCTGGTAGAAGACGCGGGGGCTTACTACGGTCTCAGGCTGACCTTCTCGTCGCGTCTGCCGCTTTTTTACCGGCGTCAGGGCGAGATACTCGAGAAGACGGCCCTGCTTGAGGGCGTAAGGCTAAAGAGGCGTAACGCCGAGTACCGGCTTAAGCTCGAGCTCGAGAGCCTGAAAGACCGCTACGCGGTGTTAAAGAAAGAGCTGGAGTTTTTCGAGAAAGAGCTCCTGCCGGGCGCCGAGGAGGAGCTGGAGGTGGCCCTCAGGGGCTTTAGGCTCGGGACGGTTAGCTTCTTCGAGCTTATAGACGCCCGCCGCCGCTACTACGAGCTTCTAAGACGGCGGGCCGAGCTTTACCGCGGCCTACACGGCCTTTACGCCCGCTTTATCGCTTTAGGAGGTGAGCCATGAGAAAGCTCTTCTTTTTACTCGTCTTTATAGGCCTTCTCGCGGCCGACGAGCTTAAGCTTACGCGCGAGCAGATGAGGCTGCTCGGGATAGAGCTTGCTCCCGTAAAGGAGCAGGAGCTGGCGGTTAAGGTTAAGATGCCGGCCGAGGTGGCCAAAGACCCGCGGCTGGTCTACCGCGTCCACAGCCCCGCGGAGGGCATTCTAAAGAAGCTGCTCGTACAAGAGGGGCAGCGCGTAAAAAAGGGCCAGAGACTCGCCCTCGTCTGGTCGTCCGAGGTAGCGGAGCTTAAGGCCGAGCTAAGCCGCGCGCGCGTAGAGCTCGAGACGGCTCAGAAGCGTTACGAGAAGCTGAAGAAACTCTACGCGCAGAAAGTGGTTAAGTTCGTGGACGTCTTCGAGGCGGAGCTCGAGCTTATAAGGGCGCGCGGGCGCGTCAGGTCCCTCTCGGCACTACTCAGCTCTTACGGCGAGACGGAAGGGCCTTACTTAGTTCTCCGCGCGCCGCGCGACGGCGTCGTCTCTAAGCTGAGCGTATACCCCGGGGACGCCGTATCGCCCGAGGAGCTTATTCTCGAGCTGAGCTCGTACGAGCGCGTCTGGGTTTACGGGTACGCCCCTGCGGAAGCCTCGGTAAGAGAAGGCGCCCAAGGAACGGTTCTAAAGGGTGAGCTCCGCGTCGGTTGCAGAGTAGGCTTTGTGGCCCGCGAGCTCGACCCTAAGACCCGGCGGAGGAAGGTCCGCTGCGAGGCAAACAACGCCGAGGGTTACCTTCTGCCGGGAGAGTTCGTCGAGCTTACGGTGTCCGAGGGTAAAGTAAAGGGCCTTTTCGTGCCCGTCGAGGCGGTCCAGACGCTCGAGGGTAGAACCGTGGTGTTCGTCTACGAGAACGGGCGGTTTAAGCCCGTAGAGGTAAAGGTTTTAGGCGAAGCGGACGGTCACTACCGCGTGGAAGGCCTTAAACCCGGGCAGGTGATAGCCGTTAAGGGCACCTTCTTCCTAAAGTCGAAGTTTGAAGGCGTAGAAGGCGGCCACTAATCGGAGGTGAGGAGATGTTTGAGCTGGTGCTGCGCTACCGCATGCTCGTGCTGCTGCTGCTCGTCGGCGTCGTCGTTTACGGCTTTTACAGCTACCGAACCCTGCCCATCGACGCCTTCCCTGACCCTACGCCCGTACAGGTGAACATATACACCGAGGCGCCGGGCCTCTCGCCGGAAGAGGTGGAGACGCTCATAACCATACCCGTCGAGTCGGTTATGAACGGCGTAAAGGACGTCGAGCTGGTACGGAGCGTCTCCATGCCCGGCCTCTCTTACGTCTCGGTCTTTTTTAAAGACGGTACCGACGTTTACTTTGCCCGCCGTCTGGTGCTTGAGAAGCTCCAAGACGTTAAAGAGAATCTGCCCGAAGGCTACGTACCCGTTATGGGCCCCAACGCCACGGGTCTGGGTAATGTCCTTATATACGTCCTGCGCGACACGACGGGCCGCTACTCGCTGGAAGAGATAAAAAGCATCTACCAGCAGTGGCTCGTCCGGCCCATACTTATGAGCGTCGGCGGGATAGAAGAGATAGTCCAGTTCGGCCCCGAGCTGGCGTACCTTATAGTTCCCGACTTTGAACGCTTCGCCGCATACGGCGTCACCTTCGAGGAGTTTATAGAAGCGCTTAAGAGAAACAACCTCCTCGTCGAGGGCGGCTTTTACAAAACCCCCGAAGGCGAGCTGGTGGTCCGCGGTCTGGGTAAGGTCCGCTCCGTTAACGAGATTCTAAACATCCCCGTAAAAGTTGACGCCGAGAGAGGGCTGGCCGTCTACGTCCGTGACGTTGCACGCGTAGTACGAGGAGAAGTACCCAACCGGCGCGGCGCCTTTACCTACAACGAGCAAGAAATGCAGGGCAACATCGTCGTTAAGCGCATATACGAGAACACGCAGGAGGTCGTGAGGAAGCTCCGCCAGAAGCTTAAAGAGATTCAGAGCATCCTGCCCGAGGGCTTAAAGATAGAGCGCCTCTACGACCAAGCGTACCTAACCGAGAAAGCGGTCCAGACCGTCGAGAAGGCCCTGCTGGAGGGCATAATCCTCGTCTCGCTGGCCATGCTCGTCTATCTGGGCAACTTCCGCGCCTCCCTGCTCGTCATCTCCTCCATACCCCTAACGCTCCTTATCGCCTTCATCGTCATGAAACACTACGGGATAAGCGGCAACCTCATGTCGCTCGGCGGTCTGGCCATAGGCCTCGGGCTTTTTGCCGACGCCACCGTCGTCGTCGTTGAGAACGTCTACCGGCACCTTAGCGAGCGCAAAAACGAGAACAAGCTGAGAGTCGTCTTAGACGCCGTAAGAGAGGTCTGGAGGCCCGTCTTCTTCGCCATACTCATCATCGCCGTCGTCTTTACCCCCATCTTCACCTTCGAGTCTATAGAAGGTAAGTACTTCAAGCCCTTGGCCCTTACGGTCATCTTCGCTCTCATGGCCTCGCTGTTCGTAGCCTTCGTCTTCATCCCCGTCCTCTCGTACTACCTTCTTAAAGGCGGGAGAGAAGAAGACACCCTCTTTATGAGAAAGATTAAAGCCGTATACGCGCGCATTCTCGAGCTGAGCTTCCGCATACGCGGCCTGCTGGTGGCCGGGACCGTTCTGGCCTTTATCGTCAGCCTCTTCCTCCTAACGCGGATAGGTACCGAGTTTACGCCCGAGCTCGAAGAGGGCGCCGTTCTTATAGAGGCCTACCTCGACCCCAACATCTCCCTCGAAGAGTCTAAAAAGATAGCCTACGCCATAGAGAAGACGGCCCTCGAGTACCCGGAAGTCCTCTACGCCTTCTCCACCGTAGGACGGGCCGAGAAGGGCGAGGCCGTCGACGTTAACTACATAGAGACGTGGGTCATCCTTAAACCCCACGACGAGTGGGAAACCTTCAAAACCCGTCAGGAGTTTAACGACATCCTGAGAAAGCGCCTCGCGTGGCTCCCGGCCGAGCTCGAGTTTACGCAACCCATTAAGATGCGGATAGACGAGCTTCTCTCGGGCGTCAAGTCCGACATAGCCGTTAAGATATTCGGCCCCGACCCTAAGGTGCTCAACGAGCTGGCCGAGAAGGTGGAGAAGGTCGTCAAAACCGTAAAAGGCGCTACCGACGTCCACAAAGAAGAGCAGACCGGGAGGCTCCAGCTCCGCGTCGAGCCTAAGCGCGACGCTCTCGCCCGCTACGGTCTTACCGCCGAAGAGCTTCTAAACGTTATCCGCTACACCTTAGGCGGCGCTCCCGCCGGCACGCTCCAGCAGGACACCTACCTCTTCCCCATACACCTCACCCTGCCCGACGAGTACCGCAACAAGATTAAGCGCCTCGGCTCTATACCCCTCTTCGAGCGCGACGGCAAGCTCCTAACGCTCGGGCAGCTGGCCGAGCTTAAAAAGACCGAAGGCCTCTTCGTCATAAGACGGGAGAACAACATCCGCTACGCCCTCGTTATGGCCAACGTCGAGGGACGAGACCTCGGAAGCTTCGTCGAAGAGCTCAGGAAAAAAATAAAAGAGCAGGTCAAGCTCCCCACCGGCTACTTTATAACCTTCGGCGGCCAGTTTGAGAGCCAGCAGAGGGCCATGAAAAAGCTCACCGTCGTCGTCCCCTTAGCCATCCTCCTTATATTCCTCCTCCTCTACCTAAACTACAACTCCGTCCGGGACGCCCTCGTTATTATGCTCAACGTCCCCTTCGCCACCATAGGCGGGATAATCTCGCTCTACCTATCGGGCTTTAACCTCTCCGTCCCCTCCGCCATAGGCTTTATAGCCGTCTTCGGGATAGCTACGCTCAACGGCGTCGTCCTCGTCTCTTACATAAGACAGATGCTCCAGAAGATTAAAGACGTCACCGAAGCGGTAAAGCGCGCCGCCATGCTCAGACTCCGCCCCATACTCATAACCGCCACCGCCGCCTCCTTAGGCCTCGTCCCCATGCTCCTGTCTAAAGGCATAGGCTCCGAAGTACAGAAACCCCTCGCCGTGGTAGTAGTAGGTGGGATATTCACCTCTACGCTTTTAACGCTCGTTATACTACCCGCCGTCTACGAGTGGACGGTTAGAAGATTCGGTAGATAATAAAGACGCGCCCCTTCTTTAAGGGGCGCTCGTTTTATCGCTTTGTTAAAGATAATAAATAATCTTCCCATTTTTCTTGGATATTCTCTATGGAGAACCTGGCTATAGCATCTTGAGCTTTTCTTATTAATTCTTCTTTTTCTTTTGTAGTCCATTTGAAAAGAATTGTTTCTAAACCTTGAGCAATAGACTTATAACTATAGGGATTACAGTAAACTGCTCCATCTTTCATAACCCATTTATGTGCAGGGATATCTGATATCACAGATGGCGTTCCACACTTTGCTGCTTCTGCGGGTGTAAAACTAAAACCCTCAACAAATGATGGTGTGCAAACAACAGATGCATGGGAATACACCACTCGAAGTTCTTCAGGGGATAGATTACTTAAGTGAATCAACTGATTTTTATTTATTAATATTTTTATTTTTTTTAATACTTCCTCATATTTCCACCCTAAATTGCCAACCAAAATTAGTATAAAATCTTTATTTTGATATTTGTATTTCAAAAATTCATACGCTTTTATTAGATTTATGTGGTTTTTCTTGGGTTCAATGGTGCCTACGTGAAGAATATATTTCTTCTCTGTATTAAATTCTATAAATTTGTTCTTGTGTAAGCTACTCAATCTAGTCTTTATAATAGCCCCTAACCAGGTCAGATTTTTTTCATTATAAAATGTATCAGGCAAAACATTAGGAATAACTATAGTTTTGTCTTCTATATGAGGATATACATTTAAAAATTCTTCACGAACTGGCTCCGAAATACATACAAAATAAGAATTATCATATTTCGTAATTCTATCTAAGGTTTTTCTATAAAATTTAGTATATTTATCTACATTGTCTATATAATTAGTGTATAGAATGGGAATAAGATCGTGGATTTTATGCACAGCTTTTACATTATTGCCTATCACTTTTATGGAGGTTGGAAAAGGAAAAATAATTATTTTAGAATTATTCATTTTTGGTGGTTCTAAAATAAAATCTGGCAATGACCTTAAGACTTTTTCATGAATATAGTTGAAGGATATATCTAAGAGATAATGTTTAGTTTTTTTTGTTAAATAAGCTTCGTTAGGGGACAAACTTTGACTTAAATAAATTTCCCATATCATTTTCCATAACAGCTTTGTTTCCATAAGTTGATAATTAATTTTTTGTCTTATTAATGCTTTTAAACCTGATACAAAAAATCTAATTTTATTCTTAGAAGGTAACTTTTTGTGTGTCGCTTGATAAGCCAAAAATATACTTTCTACTGCCACTTTCTCACTTAAAGATTTATAAGTTTTTTTTAAAGTAGGTTTATAACCTCTTCTATCATATAGAATACAAGAAAGATTTATTTTGTCC
>JAADCR010000070.1 GCA_013154375.1 Aquificota bacterium
TCGGAGTTGTAGTAGAACTTAACGCCTTGCTCCTCGAGCCGTCTTCTTAACGAGAGGTAGTTAACGAGGTTACCGTTGTGTACGAGCGCAACTTTCCCTAAGGGCGTCTCACGGACTATGGGCTGGGCGTTGCTCGGGCCCGAGCCGCCGGCGGTAGAGTAGCGCACGTGGGCCACGGCTTTGTCGCCTTTAAGGTAGGCGAGGTCTTCCTTGGTTATGCTCTCGAGCACTTTCCCGGGCTTTTTGACCGTGTATATGCCTTTACCCTCGGACGAGCTTATGCCTACGCTCTCTTGCCCGCGGTGCTGGAGTGAGTAGACGAGCAGGTACGCGTACTGGGAAGCCCGTTCGGAGTTAAAGACGCCCGCGATGCCGCACATAGAAGCTACTTCTCAAGATTATAAAATAGGTGCCTATGGTAGAGATACTCGTAGCCGAGCACGCGGGCTTCTGCTTCGGCGTTAAGCGGGCCGTAAAGCTGGCCGAAGAGCAGGCGCGTAAAAAGAGCCGCGTCTACACGCTCGGCCCGATTATCCACAACCCTCAGGAGGTTAACCGTCTAAAGGGGCTGGGCGTAGAGCCGCTAAAGGGTGAGGCGCCCGAGGGCTCTACGCTGGTGGTCCGCTCGCACGGCATCCCTCCCCAAGAAGAGAGAAAGCTTAAAGAGGCCGGGTACGAGCTGGTGGACGCCACCTGTCCTTACGTAAAGGCCGTCCACGAGGCGGTCTGCCGTCTGGCGAAGGAAGGCTACTTCGTCGTCATCGTGGGTGAGAAGAACCACCCCGAGGTGGTCGGGACGCTGGGCTACCTTAAGGCCTGTAACGGCAAAGGGGAGGTCGTCGAGAGTAAAGAGGACCTCGAGCGCGTGACGGTCTACGAGCGCGTGGGCGTGGTAGCCCAGACGACGCAGAACGAGGCGTTCTTTAAAGAAGTAGTAGGCGAGCTTGCGCTCTGGGTAAAGGAGCTTAAGGTTATAAACACCATATGTAACGCCACCTCTCTGCGTCAAGAGAGCGTCCGCGAGCTGGCACCGCGCGTAGACGTTATGATAATCGTCGGCGGGAAAAACAGCGGTAACACGCGGCGGCTCTATCACATAGCCCGCTCGCTAAACCCGCGGACCTACCACGTGGAGACGGAGGAGGAGCTAAAGCCCGAGTGGTTCGAGGGGGCTAAACGCGTAGGCCTCTCGGCGGGAGCCTCCACGCCCGACTGGATAATAAAGCGCGTGAAAGATAAAATAAAAGAGCTATGCTCCGGCTCCTGACGCTCATGCTTTTCAGCCTGCTCTTTGCCTCGGAGTTTATGAGAGAGGTCGTCAGGGAGCTGGTAAAAGAGCTCCCGCTCGAGCAGGCGGTAAAAGTAGGCAGCGGCGAGCGGGAGCTTATCGTCTTTATGAACCCCGACTGCCCGCACTGCCGTAAAGAGTGGGCTGAGCTTAGGAAACACCTCGACGAGCTTAAGCTTTTCGTCTTTTTAGTACCCTTTAAAGGCTGGGGCGAAGAGAACGCGCGGAAGGTCTACTTCGTCCTCTGCTCGGACGAGCCGGCTGAGGCGCTCGACGCGGTGCTAACGGGTAAGCTCGACGGCAAGGTCCCGCCCGTAGAGCCGTGCGAGCGCGTGGAGGCTCACCTTAAGGCCGCACGGATAGTGGGCCTCGAGGGCGTGCCCTACAACATCCTCCCGCAGGAGGGCCGCATTATAGAAGGTGCCTCGGAAGAGCTTTACCGGCTGCTGGGCCTGCGGTAAGTATAATCTGAACTTATGCTTACTAAAGAAGAGAAGAAGGTCGTAGCGGGCATAACCTTCGTCGTCGTAGCCCGGTTTTTAGGCCTGTTTCTGCTCCTGCCCGTTTTAGCGCCTTACGTAAAGACGCTCGAGGGCGCCACCCCCCTGCTCGTGGGTCTCGCCGTAGGCGTTTACGGCTTTACGCAGGCGCTCCTACAGATACCCTTCGGCTACCTCTCGGACAAGTACTCGAGAAAAGCCGTAATTAGTGCGGGTCTGCTCGTCTACGCGCTGGGGAGCTTTTTAGGCGCCGTCGTAAGCACGGCTTGGGGTATGGTGCTGGCGCGCTTCCTTCAGGGCGCGGGAGCCATATCCTCGGCCGCTATAGCCCTCGCGGCGGACCTCGTGCGCGAGGAGGTCCGTACGGTAGCCTTCGCGCACATAGGCGCCGCCATAGGTCTTACTTTTGCCTTCAGCATCGTCGTCTCGCCGCTGCTTGCAGGCTATCTGGGCGTACCCGCCCTCTTCGTCCTTACGGGCCTTCTCAGCCTTCTGGCCCTGCTTTACCTCTGGCTCTTTATAAAAGAGCCCGAGCGCCACAGAAAAGAGATTGAGCCGTTTCTAAAGACGCTCCCGTCTATACTCCGCGACCGCAACCAGCTCGTTATAGACCTCTCGGTCATGCTCTTACACCTCGTTCTTGTGGCCCTCTTTACCGTAGTGCCCGTGGAGCTTATAGAGCGCTACGGTCTGCCCAAGCCCGAGCACTGGAAGGTGTACCTCCCGGTAATTTTGGTCTCGTTAGCGGTCATGGTGCCGGCGGTTATAGCCGCCGAGAAGCGCGGCAGGATTAAAGAGGTCTACCTGTCGGGCGTGGCGCTGATAGCCCTCGGCTTTCTCGTCTACCTGCTCGTACCCGGCTTCTGGGGTCTCGTGGGCATGCTGCTACTCTTCTTCGTAGGCTTTCACCTCCTCGAGCCCGTCCTGCCCTCGCTCCTTACCAAGCTCGCCGGGCCCGAAAAAAGGGGCATCGCCGTAGGCGTTTACAACACCTTCCAGTTCGTAGGAGCCTTTACCGGCGGTCTCTTGGGCGGCCTGTTTTTAAAGCTCGGGAGCGCGGTCATGAGTATTACGCTGGGCCTGCTCTCGCTTTTTTGGCTGCTTCTCGTCGGCAGCTGGATTAAAAGCGCCCCCTTAGGCGGGCAGAGGGGCGCATGAGACTCCTTCTGCTTCTTATCCTTGCCGCCTTTTTAAGCCTCCTGCCCAACTTAAACGCGTTTCCCTTTAGGGGCGAGGAGGCTACGCGTGCCATCGTGGCCTTCGAGATGGCCCACTCGGGTAAGTACTTCCAGCCCACTATACTGGGCGAGCCTTACTTTAACAAACCGCCCCTATTTAACTGGCTTATAGTGCTGTACGCTAAGCTCCTCGGCTGGGACGTCGTAACGGCGCGGGCCGTAAGCGTAACCTTTACCTTCCTAAACGGTCTTTTGGTGGCCCTTCTGCTTCTTAGCTTAGGACTTAAGCCCGAGAAGGCCCTTCTGGGCTTTCTGGCCTTCGTGACTCTTGCCGACGTGCTTTTCTGGTACGGCTGGCTTGCCGAGATTGACGTCACGCTTACCTTCTTTACCTTCCTGCTGTTTTTAAGCCTCTGGCGCTACCGCGAGACGAGACGGCTCGGTTACCTCTACGCGGCCTCCCTCCTTACGGGCGTCACCTTTATGCTTAAAGGCTTCCCCGCCTTCGCCTTCTTCGGCCTTAGCCTGTTGGCCCTTGCCGTCTACGAGCGGCGCTTTCTCTTTCTCTTCTCCCGCTCCTTTTTAGCAGCCTACGCGCTGGCGCTCGTCTCGTCCCTCTGGTGGCTCCCCCTGTCGGACTACCCCCTTCTGTACCTAAAGACGCTATGGCGGGAGAGCTTCAGCCGCGTGGAGAGCTCTAAAGACGCTTACGCGTTCTTAAAGCACCTTATCACCTACCCGCTTTTAAACTTTAAGCAGCTGCTTCCCCTCTCGCCCTTCGTCCTTTACGCCCTCTGGCGCTACCGGCCCGCTTTAGACCGCCCTTACCGGTTTTTCGCCCTTCTTGCGGGTTTTAACTACCTTCCCTACCTCCTCTCGGCCGCCAGTAGGGGCAGGTACGTCCTGCCGCTGTTTCCGCTTGTTACCGTAATAGGCGTTAAGCTCTTAAAAGAGCGGCTCGTAAAGCTCTTTCTGCTGGCGGTAGGCGTAGCGGTGCTGCTGAGGCTGCTTTTCGGTCTTTTCTACCTGCCTTACCTGAACGAGAAGCGCGGCAAGCCTAAAGAGAAGGCCTACGAGCTGGCCAAGCTCGTAGAGGGACACGAGGTGGCCTGTAACTGCCCTAAAGACTTCTGTTTATACTTAGACTTTTACTTAGGACGGCCGCTTTACAAAGAGCGGCTCGTACCCGGCTGGCGTTACCTCGTAGACTGTAAAGAGAGGCCTTTTAAGCTCGTAAGAAGGTACCGGCTCGGTAGTAAGGAGGTGTTCGTGTATGAGAGGGCTGTTGGCGCTGCTGGCGCTAATTAGTCTGGCTTACGCGGTGCCTAAGTACTTAGAGGACTGCCTCGAGAGCGCCCTCGACCTTAAGAAGGCGCTCGAGAAGGCCGAGCCTTACACGGGTAAAGTCTACAAGGCCTACCTCTCGAAGCGGAAAAAGACGGGCGAGTGCCTGTACAAGATAAAGGGCGTTAAGGGGACGGCCGTCTTAGACGCTACTACGGGCGAGCTGGTTAACTTCTTTAAACGCAGGTGAAGCGCTTTACGAGCCTTACGGGCGAGCGCGGGAAGTGCTTGTCGGCAAAGTAGAACGAGACCTCGGCCGTAGAGCGCCCGAGCGTGACCACGGCGTAGCCCCACAGCTGGTGGCTCACCCACTTTAGGCTCTCGTTCTCCTTTAGCTCCCGCGTCTCGGTTATCTGAGGGTCGGGACCGCCTTTACGGCGGTAGCGGTCCAGACCGTTAAACGAGCTTAACGGCGGCGCCACCACCTCCGTACCCCAAGGATGGGACCAGAGCATGGCCGCGTGGCGGTCGCCCGTAAGCACGAGCACCTTTTTACCGGCGAAGCGCTTTATTATCTCGTCGCGCTCGCGCGCGTAGCCGTTCCAGCTGTCGAGGTCCTTCCGACGGGGCCTTTTAAGCGGCGAGAAGAGCACCTCGTTGGCCCACAGAAACCAGCCCTTCTCTTGCCCGAGCTCGTTAAAGAACCACCTTTTCTGCTCCTCTCCGAGCATGGTCTTAGGCTCGCGGCCGTAGTAAGGCTGGAGGTCGCGGAAGCTCCGCTCGTCGGTTACGACCAGACGGCCCAGCGAGCCGAGCTTAAAGCTCGCGTAGGTGGTGCCGTAAAACGGCGGCGGCAGTTTTTTTAGGCGGCGCGGCGTAAAGGCCTCCCAGACGCGGACGGCGGCCCGCCTGAGTCTCAGCGTCTCCTCGCGCTTAAGCTCGTACGGGTGGCCGGGTAGGCGGTAAAAACCCCGCTCGTAGTCAAACGCGTAGTCGTTGGCGTACTCGTGGTCGTCCCAGAGGTAGAGAAAGCTCTGGAGCGCCCGCGCCTTCTTGTAGCTCTCGTCCGAGAGGTACAGCTTATAAAGGTACGCGTAGTCTTCTTCGGTCAAGCAGACGGTGCCGCCGCTCGGCAGCTCGGGCCGGTAGGGCCTGACCCCGTCGTAAAACAGCCGCTCGTATATCCGGTCGCCTAAAAAGACCACGAGGTCCAGCTCCTCGGCCGCCAGACCCTCGTAGGCCGCGTAAAAGCCGTTCTCGTAGTTCTGACAGGTGACGAGGGCTATCTTAAGCCTCTCGGGCTCTTCGGGCAGCGTTTTGAAGGTGCCGCCCGTCTGCGTGCCCAGCGCCTCAAACAGGTAAAAGTAGCGCTCGCCGGGCTTTAGGCCTTTAAGCCGGAGCTTTACCGTCCCGAAGGGCCCGGGCTTTAAGACGGCCTCGCGGACGGTCCGTTTCTTGGCGTCGAGCAGGCGGAGCCGTACGGCCGCGTCGGGACGGGTTACGCGCGTCCACAGTAAGACCGAGCGGCTCGTAAGCTCGCCCGAGGCAACGCCCTGAGGGAAGAGCTCCTCGCCCTTTTCTAAGCTCTTTATCGCCTCCTCGGCAAAAGGCAGACCTTTTAGGGCGAAGCACGCAAGAGCCGAGCCTAAAAACTTCCTGCGGTTCATAATAATAAAATGCCACTCTTCCCGGTCTTTATAGAGCTTACGGGCAGGCCCGTGCTCGTGGTCGGCGGCGGTAAAGTGGCCGCGCGAAAAGTCAAGCAGCTTCTGCCCTTTAAGCCGGAGGTAACGCTCGTAAGCCCTAAGGCCACGCCCGAGCTCAGGGAGCTTGCCAAGAGAAAGGTGATAAAGTGGAAGAGACGGGCCTTCCGCCCGTCGGACCTAAGGGGTAAGCTGCTCGTAGTTTTGGCAACAGACGACGCGCGCCTTCAGGCGCGCGTCTCTAAACTCTGTAAAGAGAAAGGTATACTGTGTAACGCCGTGGACGCGCCCGAGCACTGCAGCTTTATCTTCCCTTCGCTCGTAAGGCGGGGCGAGCTCGTCGTAGGCATAAGCACCTCGGGTAAGGTGCCGGCGCTCTCGAGGGCTTTGCGCGAGAAGCTCGAGGAGCTACTGCCGGAGGAGCTCGGGCGTCTGGTCACGGAGCTCGAGCGGGCGCGAAGCTCGGGCGTTAGAGGGGAGGAGCTTCTGGAGCTGGCGCGCAGGAGGCTCGGGGAGGTTTTACGATGAGGCGCGTGGGCTTCGTCTACGACCCTATCTACCTTAAGCACGACTGGGAGGGCCACCCGGAGCACAAGGGGAGGCTCGAGGCTATAGTCGACCGGCTCGAGCGGAGCCCGTTAAGGGAGCGGCTTACTTTTTTAAAGCCGCGGCGGGCAACGCCGGAAGAGGTGGCGCTTAACCACGACCCGGCTTACGTACAGGAGGTTAAGGAGTTCTGCGAGGCGGGGGGCGGGTTTTTAGACCCCGACACTTACGCCACGCCCTACAGCTACGAGGTGGCCCTGTACGCGGTGGGAGGGCTGCTTAAGGGTGCCGAGGAGCTTATAAGCGGCTCCCTCGACGCGGTCTTCTGCGCGGTCCGTCCGCCGGGCCACCACGCGGAGTACGCGCGGGCCATGGGCTTTTGCATCTTTAACAACGCGGCGGTGCTGGCGCGCTACCTGTTAAAGCGCGGCTTTAAGCGCGTTCTTATTATCGACTTCGACGCGCACCACGGGAACGGGACGCAGCGGAGCTTTTACGAGGAGGACCGCGTCTTTTACTTCTCGACGCACCAGTACCCGTTTTACCCGGGCACGGGGAGCGCCGACGAGCGGGGGAGCGGCAGGGGTTACGGCTACACGCTAAACGTCCCTCTACCCGCGGGCGCGGGCGACGAGGAGGTGGTGCCCGTCTACGAGAGGCTGCTGCCCGAGGTTTACGAACGCTTTAGGCCCGAGTTCGTGGTCGTCTCGGCGGGCTACGACCTGCACGCGGACGACCCGCTTACGCACCTGCGCGTAAGCGACGAGGGGGTGAGGCGGATAGCGCGCAGCATCGTAAAGCTCTCGGAGGGTCTGCCGCTGCTGTTTACCTTAGAGGGCGGGTACGACCTGAGGGCGCTGGCGGAGGGCGTCCACGCTACGCTGGAGGAGATGCTGTGGGCCGGCGGAGGAGCGGCAAGGTAAAGGTGGAGCACCACCTGCTGGAGGGGCTTAAGGAGTACCTTAGGGAGCTCGAGGGCTGGGACTGCGTGGAGAGCATCATCCCGGGCAGGATAGTAAGGCAGAACAAGGGCCGCGGCTCGAAGGGCCTGTTTTTAAAGTACAGAACCGTAAGCGGGTTTAAGCTGCTTTACAAAAGCGGTAGCTCCGTACAGGAGCTGTTCGTCGTCTCGCCCAAGCCCGAGGAGTTTGAGAAGAGGTTTAACGAGCGGTTCAGACCTCGAGGTACTTTAAAAGGCCCTTCTGGATGACCGTCATGAGGTAGCTGAGCTCTTGGTAGCTCAGCTTCATGGCCATGCTTTTGCGCTGCTCTTCGCCCTTTTTACCCTCCTCGAGCCTTATAAAGGCTCCGCCCTCGGTAAACTCGAGGCTGAGCTTCCGCCACTCGCCCGTCTTCTCGTTGTACCTAAAAAGCTCGGTCTTTTTACGCTCTTGCTTCTCCGCCATAAAGATTAAGATAATCTCTTGATGGAAAAGGTAAAGGTGGGCGTAGTAGGCTGCGGTACCGTGGGCACGGGCACCGTCAAGCTCCTTCTCGAGAACGCCTCCGTTATAGAGCAGCGGACGGGCATAAGGTTCGAGCTGGTTAAGGTGGCCGACCGCGACTGGGACAGACCCCGCCCCTTCGAGGTTCCCGAGCGGCTGCGGACCACCGACTACCGCGAGGTTCTTAAAGAGGCCGACGTGGTGGTCGAGCTGGTGGGCGGGAAGGAGTTTGCTAAAAAGCTGCTTCTCGAGGCTATAGAGCTGGGTAAGTGTACGGTTACGGCCAACAAACACCTGCTGGCCGAAGAGGGTAGAGAGATATTCCGCGCCGCACAGAAGAGGGGCGTCTTTTTAGGCTTTGAGGCGGCCGTGGGGGGCGGCATACCCGTCATAAAGGCCCTCCGGGAAGGGCTGGTGGGTAACCGGATAAAGAGCATCCTCGGCATACTTAACGGCACGACCAACTACATCCTTACGCGCATGTACGAGGAGGGTCTGTCGTTCGAAGAGGCGCTAAACGAGGCCCGCAGGCTCGGCTACGCCGAGGCCGACCCTACTCTAGACGTCGACGGCTGGGACGCGGCGCACAAGATAACCCTTCTGGCTACGCTCGCCTACGGGAGCTTCGTCGAGTTCTCGTCGGTCTTCGTAGAGGGCATACGGAAAGTAGAGCACTTGGACGTGGAGCTGGGCAAGGAGCTGGGCTACACGCTGAAGCTGCTGGCCATTGCTAAAGAGCGCGACGGGGAGGTGGAGGTAAGGGTCCACCCTACCTTTATACCCTCGGACGAGGCGCTGGCGAAGGTCTCGGGCGTTTACAACGCGGTTATGATAGAGGGCGACTTCGTGGGTAAAACCATGTTCTACGGCCAAGGGGCGGGCAGTTTGCCCACCGCCTCGGCCGTCGTCTCCGACGTGGTACAGGCGGGCGTCTTTTTAAGAAAAGGGGGGCTCGTGCCGCGCGTCGACTGGTCGGGCCGGCCGCTTAAGCTGACGCAGAACTTCTACTCGCGCTACTACCTGCGCTTCTCGGTGCCCGACCGGCCGGGCGTGCTGGCGGCGGTGGCGCGCGTGCTGGCGGACTTTAACATAAGCATAGCCTCGGTGCTCCAGAAGGAGAAAGCTTGCAAGATTGCCGGGAACGACTCGCCCGTGGTGCCGCTCGTTATTCTCACGCACAAAGCCTACGAGCAGGACGTGCGTAAGGCGCTCGAGCGCGTAAAGAGCCTGCCCGTGGTGGAGAAGGAGCCCGTTCTTATACGCGTAGAAGAGGAAGCCTACTAAAGCTCCACCGCGTAAATGCCCCTAAGGTTGCGCCCCAGCTCGCCCCAGTCGAGCCCGTAGCCTACTAAAAAGTCGTTGGGCACCTCGAAGCCCACGAGGTCCGCCTCGAAGGGGACTTTACGCGCCTCCTTCTTGTCGAGCAGAACGCACGTTTTAAGCACCGCCGGCTCTTTCTCAAGCAGGTACTCCTTTACGCGCTTAAGCGTAAGGCCCGTGTCGAGGATGTCGTCCACGAGCACGACCTTTTTACCCTTTAGCTCCAGCTCGGGCTCTTTTAAGATTCTCACCTCGCCCGAGCTCTCGGTGCCCGAGCCGTAGCTCGAGACGCGCATAAAGTCCACCACCGCCGGGAGGCTGAGCTCCCTTATAAGGTCGGCAAGAAATATAAACGAGCCCTTTAGCAGGCCTATAAAGACGGGCGGCTCGCCGCCGCCGAGCTCGCGCTCAAGCTCGAGCGCCAGCTCCTTTACGCGCCTCTTTATCCTCTCTTCGTCTATAACGAGCCGGAGCTTTTTACCCCTAATCTCGAGCATCTTTTACGCCCCGAACTTTTTAAGCCTTAACGCGTGCGCCAGTAGCAGCTGCATGAGCTTCTTGCCCGGAAACGTACCGAGCTCTCCTTTAAGGCAGGTCCGCTCGTTAAACGCCTCGTAGCCGCCTAAGACGAACGGCGAGTGGACCAAGACGGGCACGGGGTGCCACGAGTGGCTCTTTAGGACCGAGGGCGTGGCGTGGTCACCCGTAACGGCCAGCACGGCGGGCTTTAGCTCCAGAAGCTCGGGCAGGTGGGCGTCGAACTCCTCTATAGCCTTTACCTTCCCTTCGTAGTTGCCGTCCTCGCCGTAGCTGTCGGTCTTTTTGTAGTGTAAGAAAAAAAACTCGTAGCGGTCCCAGAGCTCTTTTAGCGTCTCTATCTGGCCTTTAAGCGTAGGCTCTTTAGGCTCTACCGTCTCCATGCCCACGAGGCGGGCAAGCCCGCGGTACATAGGGTAAACCGCTACGCAGACGGCCTTAAGGCCGTAGCGTTCGGAGAAAGGCTCGAGCTTGGGCTTTTGGGCAAAGCCGCGCAGGAGCATAAAGTTAGCCTTCGGCTCGTTTTTTAAAAGCTCCGCTACGCGTTCTAAAAACTTTACCGCCACGCGCGCCACGCGCTCGGCCTGCGGCTTAAGCGGCCGGGGCTCTAAGGGGCTAAGGCCGGTGGCCTGCGGGTCGGTGTCTGTAACCGCGTCGCTGCCCTCTTCGAGCGGCTCGGGGAAGCGGAAGACCACCGCCAGACGGTGCTCCATGCCCGGCGCCAGCTCCACCTTAACGCCGTCTATCTCTTTAATTTCCTCGGCCAGACGCCGCGTTATCCGGCGGTTCTCCTCGGTGGGCAGCCGGCCGGCCCGCCGGTCCACCACGACGGGCTTACCGTTCTCGTACTTTACGGTGGCGTAGTTGGCCCTTACGGCCACGGACCGCTCGTCTACCTCCAGACCGAGGCCGAGCGCCTCGAGCACGCCCCGCCCTATCCGGTACTTAACCGGGTCGTAGCCGAAGAGCGCCAAGTGGCCCGGCCCGCTACCGGGCGTTATCCCGTAGTCTACGGGCAGGTGCATGCCTAAAGCCGAGTTTTTAGCAAGCGCGTCTAAGTTCGGGGTCTTAGCCAGCTCGAGCTCGGTTCTGCCGTCCTTAACGGGGAGGCCTCCCAGCCCGTCGAGCACCGCAAGCAGTATCTTTCCCCCTTCCTTTACGAGCTCTTTAACCAGCTCCATAAAGAGTATTATCTTCAATAAAGATGAAGGTGAGGATAAACAAGTTCTTATCCGAGGCGGGCGTGACGTCGCGGCGTAAGGCGGAGAAGCTCGTGCTCGAGGGGCGCGTTAAGGTTAACGGTCAGGTGGTTAGGGACCTCGCGTTTAAGGTAGACCCCGAGCGCGACCGCGTGGAGGTGGACGGGAAGCCCGTCAAGCCGCAGCGGAAGCGCTACGTAATCCTTAACAAGCCGTGCTGTTACCTGACGCAGCTCGGCCCCTCGCCCGACGGGCGTAAGACCATATCCGAGCTTATTAAAAACATCCCCGAGCGCGTCTTCCCGGTCGGGCGGCTCGACTACAACACGGAGGGGCTGCTGCTTTTAACCAACGACGGCGAGCTGGCCAACCGCGTCCTACACCCGCGCTACAAGCTGCCTAAGGTGTATCTGGCTCTCGTGGAAGGTAAAGTGGACCAGAAGACGCTTAAGGCCATGCGTAAAGGAGCCCAGCTCGAGGACGGCTTTGCTAAACCCGACGCGGTAAGGCTGGTCCGCTACGAGGGTAAGGACACGCTTCTGGAGGTGGTGTTCCACGAAGGGAGGAAGCACATCGTTAAGCGCTATCTGGCGCACTTCGGCCACAGGGTTAAGAGGCTTAAGCGGACGCAGATAGGCCCCGTAAAGCTGGGTAAGCTCGCGCCGGGTAAGTGGCGCGACCTTAACAAGGGCGAGCTGGCACAGCTGTTTAAGGCCGTGGGTCTTACTTAGGCTGTGCTAACTTTTAATTAATGCCCGACAAGCTTACGCGGGACGTTCTGTTTCTCGCCCGGCTTTTCACGCTGCTGTATCTGGCGCTTTTTCTGTTTCTCCACTACGAGCGGCTCCCCTTCGAGGCCGTCTCCGCCCTCTCGGTTTACTTTCTTGCCAATGTTCTTGTCTACCTCTTTACGCGTACGCGTCTTTTTAAGAGGCTGGCGGTCCTTTTAGACCTCACTTTAGTGCCCCTGTTCGTCTACTTCACGCGCTCGCCTCTGGCGCTCTTTTCCATAGGCGTGCTCGTGGCCGCCTACGCTTCGAGAAAGCCCGGCGTGGCGCTGCTTCTCAGCGCCGAAGGCGCTCTTTTAGCCTTTCTCTTCTTTAAAGAGAACCCGCTCGTGCTCTCGGCGGTGGTGCTCTTCTTTATAGGCGTTCTTTTTGCTTCGTACAACTTCGAGTACGCGGTGGTTATGTCTAAAGAGAGGAAGCAGATAAACAAGCTCCGCAGAAACTACCGTCTTCTGCTGAAAGAGCTCTCGGAGCTGGAGAGAGAGAGGAAGCGCTTCGCGCTTACGGAGAAGCTGTTTGAGCTCGTCACGCAGCACCGCGAGCCGGAGAGCTACCTCGAGGCTATTAAAAAGACCTTCGGTCTTAAGAGCGTTAAGGTGGTCCCGGCGCGCAGGCCGGAAGAGGAGGTGTTAAAAGACCCCGAGCGGGGCGTGCTGGTGGTGTTCGTTAAGTTCGACCGCGGGTACGGGAGCGTGGTGTACGAGCTGGGCGAGCCCTTCCGTCTGGCCGACCCGTACTTAGAAGAGGCGCTCGTTAAGGCGGCTAAGCTGCTTACGCTGCTGGTGGAAGGGTTTGAGCGGGAGGCGGGCTCGGTGACCGTCAGCGGGCCCGGTGGCGGATAAGGCTCTCGAGTATGGCCCGGAAGTTTTTTGGGTTTACGAGCTTTATCCCTACCCGGTCGGCCCACCTTCTTAGCCCTTCGTCGGCCGAGACGAGCGTGGCGTCCAGCTCGTAGGCCAGCAGAAGCACGTCCACGTCCTCTTTACTGTCTATAATGCCCTGACGGAGAGCCTCGCGGTACTTCTCGCGGAGCTTTGCTATGAGCTTACCCACGTCGTCGCACGAGCTGGCCTCGCGGGCGTGCTCCTCGGCAATTCTTAAGCCTTTGTTTATCCGGTGCCTAATCTCGTCTATAAGCTCGTAGAGGACTTCCGCGGGTATCTCGAGCTTAAGCCTGCGGGGCGAGCGTATCTTTACCACCATCTCGAACTCGGCCCAGAGGCTGCCCGCGTCTACGAGCTTCCTAAGCTCGTCGTAAACGGAGGTGGGCATGTAAAACTCGGCTCCCGAGTTGAGCGCGAGGTGTATAAAGTCTTCTAAGGCCCCCTTCTGGTCCTCTTCGAAGGTGCGGTATATCTCGGGGTTGGTAAACACGCTCGTGTCTAATACGAAAGTTTCCATAGGCAGTTATTTTAAAATAGTAAAAGCGTGATAGAGATAAAGGGGAAGACGACGCCCGTTCTGTACCTACGGATTTTACGGAAAGAGCCGTTCGAGGAGCTAAAAAGAGAGCTTAAAGAGAAGCTCTCGAAAAAGCTCTTTAAAGGCAGCCCCGTTCTCATCGAGAACCCGGAGGTGCTTACGGAGGACGAGCGGAGGGAGCTCGAGAGCTTTATAAAGGAGCTTACGGGTGCGGTTTTAGAGCGGAAGGGGGAGAGAAAGGAGAGTCGTCTTCTGGTGGTAGAGAAGAGTCTAAGGGCGGGGCAGCGCGTGGAGCACGCGGGCGACGTGCTGGTGCTCGGCGACGTTAACCGCGACGCGGAGGTGCTCGCGGGCGGGAACGTGATAGTTATAGGGAAGCTTAGGGGCGTAGCTAAGGCAGGGCTTATAGGCGACGAGGGGGCGGTTATAGTGGCGCTTAGAATGGAGCCGCAGCTACTCCAGATAGGAAGCGTAAAAGCCATACCCTCGGACAGCGAGCGGCTCTCGCCGGGCTACCCCGAGATTGCTAAAGTAGAGAACGGCGAAATAATATTAGAAGGGATAGAAGGAGTGGAGAGATGGCTGAGGTTATCGTCGTAACGTCGGGTAAGGGAGGCGTGGGGAAGACTACGCTGGTGGCCAACCTCGGTACGGCGCTGGCAAAGCTCGGTAAAAAGGTGTTACTCGTAGACGCGGACATAGGGCTCAGAAACCTCGACATGATTTTAGGCTTAGAGAACAGGATAGTTTACGACGTTCTGGACGTGCTCGAGGGGCGCGTCCCGCTTGAGAAGGCGCTCGTTAAGGACAAAAGGGGTCTGCCGCTCTGGCTTCTACCGGCTAACCAGAGGGCTAACAAGGACGAGATAGACCTCGAGCGGTGGAACGAGACGATAAAGCAGGCGAAAGAGTCGGGTAAGTTCGACTACGTTATAGTAGACTCGCCCGCGGGCATAGAGAAGGGCTTCCAGATAGCCGTCTCGCCCGCGGACCGAGAGCTGGTGGTGGTTAACCCGGAGGTCTCTTCCATCCGCGACGCGGACCGCGTTATAGGCCTGCTCGAGAGCTGGGGTAAAAACGAGTACGCGGTGGTCATAAACCGGATAAGGTGGGACATGGTAAAGAAGGGGGAGATGCTCTCGGTAGAGGACATAGTAGACATTCTAAAGGCGCCGGTGATAGGGATAGTGCCCGAGGAGCCCAAGCTCGTAGACTTTACGAACAAAGGCGAGCCTATAGTGCTCCACGAGAAGTTCCCGGCGGCTCAGGCCATTATGGACCTTGCGCGCCGCATCACGGGCGAGAACGTACCGCTTAAGCGCTACGGCGAGAAGAAGGGGCTCTTAAGCCGCATCTTCGGGGGGGACTGAGTTGGTTTTCGGCTTTTTACGCTCTAAAAAGAGTAAAGACATAGCTAAAAAGCGGCTAAAGGTAGTGCTCTCGTACGAGCGGGCGGGCTTGCCGCCGAACATCATAGACAGCATCCGAGAAGACCTTATAAAGGTCTTCTCTAAGTACCCTTACTTCGACGCGGGGAACATAGAGGTTAACCTTAAGCGCGAAGAGGAGAACAAAGAAGAGCTCTGGATAAGCATACCTATAAAAGACTAACGCGTCTGCTGAAGTTTTCTCTCGAGCTCCGACGCCCGCAGGGCGTCTATAATCTCGTCCAGCTTACCGTCGAGGACCTCTTGCAGTTTGTAGAGCGTTAGGTTTATCCGGTGGTCCGTGACGCGGTTCTGCGGGAAGTTGTAAGTTCTTATCTTCTCGCTCCGCTCTCCGGTGCCCACCTGCTCCTTCCGTTCGCGCGCAATCTCCTCGCGCTTTTTCCGCTCGTAGTAGTCTTTAAGTTTGGCGTAGAGAATCTTTAGGGCCTTCTGTTTGTTCTGGAACTGCGAGCGCTCGTCTTGGCACTGGACCACTATGCCCGTGGGTACGTGCGTAATCCTGACGGCCGTCTCGGTGGTGTTAACGTACTGCCCGCCGGCACCCGAGGCCCGGAAGGTCTCTATCTTAAGGTCCTGAGGGTTTATCTTTACGTCCGTCTCGTCCACCTCGGGCAGTACGGCGACGGTGGCGGTGGAGGTGTGTATCCGCCCGCCGCTCTCGGTAACGGGTACGCGCTGGACGCGGTGTACGCCGCTCTCGTACTTTAGACGGGAGTAAACGCCTTCCCCTTCTACGAGCGCTATGACCTCTTTAAACCCGCCCAGACCCGTACGGTGCGACGAGAGGACGGTGACCTTCCAGCCTTTCTCCTCGGCGTACTTCTGGTACATCCTAAACAGGTCCGCGGCAAAGAGGGCGGCCTCTTCGCCGCCGGTGCCGGCCCGTATCTCGAGGATGACGTTTTTAGCGTCGTTGGGGTCGCGGGGGACGAGGCGGAGCTGGAGCTCGTGCTCGAGCTTTTTAAGCTCTTCCGAGAGCCGCTCGTACTCCTCGCGGGCGAGCTCGCGGAGCTCTTCCTCGGGGCTGTTTAGAAGCTCGCGCGCCTGCGCGAGCTCTTCTTTTACCTTCCGGTAACGGTCGTAAAGCTCTTTAACCTCTTGGAGCTCTTTAAGCTCGCGGGAGAGCTCCCGGAAGCGCCGGACGTCTTTAATAACCTCGGGGTCGGACAGGCTCTCTTGGAGCTCCTCGTAGCGCTTAAGCAGCTTCTCGAGGCGCTTAAGGAGCTCCTTCCTCATCTCAGCCCGTCTCTTTACCCCCTTCGAGCTCGGCGAGCATCTTGTAGTAAGCGGGTTTTATCTTAAGCTTGCCCGCGTAAAAGGGGTGGCACTGGTTGCAGACCTCGAGGTAGACGGTGCCTCCTTTGGTGGAAAGCAGCGTGAAGGTGTTGCCGCAACCGCAGACGAAAGTGGTGGGTTTTAGCTCGGGGTGTATGCCTTTCTTCATTCCTTTACCTCCCGCAGCCGAGATATTATATCAGGCGTTCATGGCCTTGAGAAACTCCTCGTTGGTTTTGAAGCGCTTAAGCTTGTCCAGCAGGAACTCCATGGCCTCGACGGGGTCCATGGTCGAGAGGAACTTACGGAGCACCCAGACGCGCTGGAGCTCCCACGGCTCGAGCAGGAGCTCTTCTTTCCGCGTGCCCGACTTCTCTATGTTTATGGCCGGGAATATCCGCCGCTCCATAAGACGGCGGTCGAGGTGTATCTCCATGTTACCCGTACCCTTAAACTCCTCGTAAATAACGTCGTCCATTTTCGAGCCCGTCTCTACCAGCGCCGTGGCTATTATGGTCAGGCTGCCGCCCTCTTCTATGTTCCGCGCCGCACCGAAGAACTTTTTAGGTTTCTGGAAGGCGGTTATCTCTATGCCGCCGGTAAGGACCCTACCCGTAGGGGGCGTAACCGCGTTGGAGGCACGCGTGAAGCGCGTAAGCGAGTCCATGAGTATAACCACGTCTTTTTTAAGCTCGACCATCCTCTTGGCTTTCTCTATAACGAGCTCCGCCACCTGCATGTGGCGCTCGGGCGGCTCGTCGAAGGTGGAGGCTACCACCTCGGCGTGCTCGCCTACTATCCGGCGCATCTCCGTAACTTCCTCGGGCCGCTCGTCTATAAGTAGGATTATCAGGTACACCTCGGGGTGGTTCTTTATAAGCGCCTGAGCTATCTTCTGCAGGAGCACCGTCTTACCGGCTTTAGGGGGAGCTACGATGAGGCCCCGCTGCCCTTTCCCTATAGGCGCTATGAGGCTTACCACGCGCGTCGAGAGCTCTTTAGGGTCGTACTCGAGGTTAAACCGCTCCATAGGGTGCAAGGGCGTGAGCTTCTCAAACTGGGGCCGCTTTCTAAGCAGCTCGGGGTCGGGCGGCAGACCGTTTACCGACTCCATCCTTATGAGGGCCTTGTACTTCTCGTTGTCGCGCGGGGGGCGGGCAAAGCCTACTATCGTGTCGCCCGTCCTGAGGCCGAACTTCTTTATCTGCGAGGGGGCTACGTAGACGTCTTCCCAGCTGGGCATGTAGTTGTTCTCGGGTAGACGGAGAAAGCCGTAGCCTTCGGGCAGTACTTCGAGCACGCCTTTAACGAAGACGAGACCGCTCTCTTGAGCTTGCGCGTTTAGAATCTTCTCTATAAGCTCTTCCTTTTTAAGGCCCGTAGTCCGCGTAAGACCGAGCTCTTTCCCTATGCGCTGCAGCTCGGCCAGCGTCATCTTCTTAAGCTCGTCGAGCGTATAGAGCTTCTTCTCGTCTTGTTTTTCGGGCGTCTGAACGCGCTCCGCCATAGTAACCTCCTTACTTACCTATGCAGAAGGTGGAGAAAATCTTACCGAGCAGCTCTTCGGTGGTAATCTCACCCAGAATCTCACCTAAGTAGTCGGAGGCCTCGCGGACCTCGAGCATGGCTATCTCCGGGCTGGGCTCGCCCTCTTTATAAAGCTTCTCGAGCCGCTCCAGTGCGGCCTCCGCTTTTTTAAGAAGCTCTTCGTGCCTGAGGGAGACGTAAACGTTGACGCTGTCTTGCAACTGCACGCCGGCTTTACTCAAGATTCGTTCGGACAGTTCTTCTAAACCCTCTCCCGTAAGGGCACTTACTTTAATTATATTTTCCGTCGGGATTTTTTCAAGCTCGGCCCGCTGCGGCAGGTCCGCCTTGTTGGCCACCACGAGGTGCTCCTTCTCTTTTACCAGCTCGTATATCTTTAGGTCTTCTTCCGTTAGCGGGCTGCTCAGGTCTACCACGAACAGCACGAGGTCCGCCTCCTCGAGCTTCTTTTTACTACGCTCTACGCCTATCCTCTCCACGGGGTCTTCCGTCTCGCGTATGCCCGCAGTGTCGACGAGCTTTACGGGCACGCCTTTTATCTGGAGCGTCTCTTCTATGTAGTCGCGCGTGGTGCCCGCAATCTCGGTAACTATGGCCCGCTCCTCTTTAAGCAAGGCGTTAAACAGGGAAGACTTCCCGACGTTGGGCCTTCCCACGATGGCGAGCTTTATCCCTTCCCTGAGCGCTTTACCGGTGCGGGCCGTTTTAAGGAGCTCCCTTACGCCCTTTAGAACCTCGCGGACCATCTTAAGCACTTCCTCGCGCGAGAGGGTGGGTAGGTCTTCCTCGGCAAACTCTATCTCGGCCTCGAGGTAAGCCGAGAGCGTTAAAAGCTTCTCGCGTAAAGGCTTTACGAGTTTGGACAGCTCCCCCTTTAGCTGCTTTAAGGCTACGCGTCTTGCAAGCTCCGTTTTGGCGGATATGAGCTCGGCTACGGCCTCGGCCTGCGTGAGGTCTAACTTCCCGCTTAAAAAGGCGCGCTTTGTAAACTCGCCCGGCTCGGCCAGCCTAGCGCCGGCCTTTACGAAAAGCTCTACGGCCCTCTTGAGTATGGCCGGGTTGCCGTGGAGGTTAAGCTCTACCATGTCCTCGCCCGTGTAGGAGCGGGGGGCTTTGTAGTATATAAGCACGCCCTCGTCGAGCAGATTACCCTCTTCGTCGTAAAGCTCGCCGTAGTGCGCGTAGCGGGGCTTTATCTCGCCTTTGGTTTTAAAGAAGCGCTTAACTATGTCCAAAACGCCTCTGCCGCTTAGTCTTACTATCCCTATGGCTCCCTCTCCGTAAGGAGTGGCTACGGCTACGATGGGCTCGCGCATAGAGTATTTAAATATAATATTGACGGATATAATTTTATTTCTCGTCGGGGGTGTGGCGGAACTGGCAGACGCGGGGGGCTTAAAACCCCCTGCCCGTTCTCGGGCGTGCGGGTTCGACTCCCGCCACCCCCACTTAAAGCCGCCATGAACCCGCTACTTATAAGAAAGCAGCTCGAGGCCTTTCTTAACGAAGACCTCTGCTGGGGCGACCTTACCACGGACGCCCTTTTAAAAGACGAGACGGCCGAGGCCGTCATTCTGGCTAAAGAAGAGGGTCTTATGGCGGGCGGCCCCTTCGTAGCCGAGCTGTTTAACCTCTTAGGCCCCACCGAGGTTAAGCTTCTTAAAAAAGAAGGCGAGAGCTTTAAAAGCGGCGACGAGCTCGTCTACCTGAAAGGCTCCGCCGCGAACCTGCTTAAGACCGAGAGGACGGCGCTGAACCTGCTCCAGCGGCTCTGCGGCGTAGCTACGGCCGCGCGTAGGCTCGTTAAAGCGCTTGAAGGCACGGGCGTTAAGCTCCTCGACACGCGTAAAACCACGCCGGGCCTGAGGCTTTTCGAGAAGTACGCCGCCCGCGTAGGCGGGGCGTTGAACCACCGCTTCTGCCTCTCGGATGCGGTACTTATAAAAGACAACCACAAAAAGCTCGTAGGCGGGGTAAGGCAGGCCGTAAAGCTCGTACGCGAGCGCGTCTCACCCGTCTACAAAGTCGAGGTGGAGGTAGAGAGCTTAGACGAGCTTGTCGAGGCGCTCGAGGCCGGAGCGGACGCGGTTATGCTGGACAACTTCAGCCCCGAAGAGGTTAAAGAGGCTTTAAAGCTCGTAAAGGGTAAAGTGTTGGTAGAGGTCTCGGGCTCCGTAACGCCCGAGAACGCGCGTCTTTACGCCCTTAAGGGCGTCGACTTTATCTCCTCGGGCTACCCGACGCGCCGCGCTCAAGCACTCGACCTGTCTTTAGAAGTTCTTTAAAGCGCTCCACGTCTTCGGGCGTGGCGTCCTTAAAGCCCTTACGGCGGGCGTAACGGAGCAGCTCTTCGTAACTTAAAGCCCTCTCAAGCTCTTTACTTAAGAGCATGTTCTCCTTTAGCAGCTTCCGGTACAGGACGAACTTCTCGGTGTAGCCGCGCCACTCTTTAAGCGCGTACAGGGCGTAGCCGAGGTTAAGCGCTATAAGAAGAAGCGCGAGCGTAAAGTAACGGCCCACGCCTATATTCTACTCATATGAGAGTAGCCTTCGCCACGCTCGGCTGCAGGATGAACCAGTTCGACACGGACCTAATAAGGAGCGAGTTCGTAAAGAGGGGTTACGAGCCGGTAGACTTTGAAGAAGAGGCCGACGTTTACGTCATAAACACCTGCGCCGTAACCGTAGGCGGAGAGCGCTCCTCCCGTCAGGCCGTATATCAGGCCCGCCGCAGAAACCCTAACGCGGTCGTAGTGGCCACCGGCTGTTACGCCCAGATAAGCCCCGAGGCGCTCGCACGGCTTAAAGAGGTAGACCTCGTGGTGGGCAACACGCACAAGTCCGAGATAGTTAAGCTTGTAGAGGAGTTTCTCGAGCGGCGCGAAAAGAAGCTCGTCGTGGGTAACGTCTTTAAAGAGGGCGAGGTTAAACACTTCGGCACCGTCCTCTACTTCGAGGGTGTAAGACCTTTCTTAAAGGTCCAAGAGGGGTGTAACCGCTTCTGCAGCTTCTGCGTCATACCCTTTGCCCGCGGTAAGGTAAGGAGCGTCCCTAAAGAGCGCGTGGTTAAAGAGGCCCGCAGGCTCGCCGAGGCGGGCTTTAAAGAGCTCGTGCTCACGGGCACGCAGCTCTCCCAGTACGGCTGGGACCTCGGCTACACGCTCTACGAGCTTATTACGGAGCTCGTCAAGATAAAAGGGCTCGAGCTTATAAGGCTCTCGTCGCTCCACGTTAAGGAGCTGCCTAAGAAGCTCCTCGAGCTTGCGGTAAAAGAAGAGAAGATAGCGCCCCACTTCCACCTCTCGCTCCAGAGCGGCTCGGACCGCCTGCTTGAGCTTATGAAGCGCGGCTACGCGCTCGACGAGTTTAAAAGGGTAGTAGACTACCTCCTTACGCACCGCCCCCTTACGGCCGTAGGCACCGACCTTATCGTGGGCTTTCCCACCGAGACGGACGAGGACTTTAGAAAGACTTACGAGTTTGTTAAAGAGACGCCCTTTGCCTACCTACACGTCTTCCCCTACTCCGACAGACCTTTAACTAAAGCCTCCGAGCTAAGGCCGAAAGTACCCGAGCGCGTAAAGAAAGAGCGCGTACGCCTGCTTAAAGAGCTCGACGAGCAGAAAAGAAAGGCGTTTTACGAGAGAAACAGAGGAAGAGAGCTCCGGGCGCTGGTGCTCTCGGAGGACGAGCTTCTTACGGAGAACTACTTAACGCTTAAGCGTAAAGCCGAGGCCCCGCCCGGCTCGCTCGTAAAGGTAAAATTGTAAAAGCATGCGCGTACGCCTCATGGGCTCGGACCAGCGGGTGGTACGGGCCGCCCGCGTCTCGTTTGCCCGCGACGAGCTTACCGACCCCGAGCGCGACAAGCGTCTCATCCGCTACCTTTATACCCACCGGCACGCCTCCCCTTTCGAGCACTGCGTAGTAGCCTACGAGGCACCCAAAGACGAGTGGCTCAGACTTCTGTCCGAGGTAGAGAGCCCCACCTTTCAGGCTTACTGGACCGACGGGTACCTGTTTCTAAACCTCCGTAACGCCCTAAACGCCCTAGAGAAGCTCCCGCCCGAGCTTGTAGAACAGCTCCGGAAGGCCTTTCCCACCGTCTTAGGCGTGGCGGAGGGAAGAAGCTCTGACGAAGAGCTCTCTTCTTTACCTTACAGCACCGACGAGCGGTTTTTCTTAAAGAAGATAGAGACCCCTTCGGGGTGGGTGGCTCTGGTGGACAAGCTCGAGCTCGGGACGCGGATGGACTACTACACCTTTATCGTCGAGTGCCCGCTCTTTGTAGCCCGTCAGTGGATGAGACACCGCTTCGGCTCGTTTAACGAGCTCTCGCGCAGGTACGTAGGCGACGAGCAGCTCTCGTTCTACCTCCCGCCTTACCTGCGCAAGCAGGCTAAGAAGAACAAGCAGGCCTCCGTGGAAGAGCCCGTAGAGCGGAGCGAGGAGCTGCTTAAGAAGGTCCATGCACACGCGGAAGAGAGTAAAAAGCTCTACCGGGAGCTTCTTAACGAGGGCGTGGCCCGCGAGCTGGCCCGCGGCGTGCTGCCGCTTCTTACCAACACGCGCTTTTACTGGACCGTCCCGCGCGTCTCGCTGGACAACTTTATAACCCTAAGGACGCACGAAGGGGCGCAGTGGGAGATAAGACTTCTGGCCGAAGCGGTCAAAAAGCTCGCGGGATACCGCGGGACCGACCGCGCTAACCGGCTCTAAAGACGAGCCCGTCGCGCTTAAAGGTAGGGCCTAAAAACTGCTCGACGGTCCACGCGCAGGCCTCGAGGTGGCCCGTAAGCCGCGGCACGCGCATAACGCCCCCGGCAAGGCCCAGAAGAGGTATAAGGTGGTCCGCGAGGTGCTCGTCCACGGGCGCACCCGTCTTTAGGTCCTTTATAAGCTTCTCGGCCGCCTCCCTGCCCACCCGCTCGGAGGGCTTACCCTTTTTACCGAGCGCGTCGGCCCCGAGGAGGTTACCCGCCTCGTCTTCCGCCCACGCGGTGACGCTGCTGCCCAGCGAGCGGGCCTGAGCGTACTGACGGTACACCTCCGGCGCCGGCAGGCCCGCCTCCTTTAACGCCTCCGCGGCGCCGCTTGCCTGCCGCTCGGCCACTTTACGGCTCCTTAACTCCTCGTGTGCCACCGAGAAGACGTGAAGCCGCTTAAGCCCCTTACGCTCTAACTTCTCTATCCGGAGCTTCGCACGCGCGAAGCTCCTCACCTCTTCCGCCGAAGGCACCTCGCCGAAAAAGCTCTTTACCTTAAGCTCCACCGTGCCCCCGCCCTCGGGATAAAACCCGCGCTTGACCACCGTAAGCGTAAGCTCCTCCGCACCCCTTCTGAGCTCGGGCAGAAAGACGAACCTAAACCAGTCTATAGTAGGGCTTTTGGGCACGTCGGTCCCGCCTATTACGCGCAGCGAGGTCTCCCCGGGCACGAACAGCAGCACGGGCAGCACGGCCTGAAGAAACAAGCTTATCGAGCCGGCCGTGTCGAAGTTTACCTCGTAACTCCCGGCCTTAAGCGTTCTGGGCTCGAAAAACAGCTCCGTCGAGCCGAGCTCGTCGCCCTTAACGCGGGCCTTTGTTAACCGCTTTAAAAACTTTACCACGTTAAGGTGCTGGGGCCTTAAGCCCGGGCTCTCGCGCTTTACGCGCACGTTGTAGAGGTGAACCGGCACGCGCAGTATAGAGCTGAGCATGAGCGCAACGCGCAGAATCTGCCCTCCGCCTTCACCGTACGAGGCGTCTAAGGACAGATACTCCCCCATAGGATAAAAGTTTAAGGAGCTTGACCCCGCGCTAAGAACGGTTAAATTAGCTAAAAACTCCGGAGCGTCGAATGAAGCAGGGGCCCCGTCCCTCGAGAAAAGACTTTTTTAACAAGTATGCGTTTAGACCTATAAAACTTAAAAACGCCTTAGGCGTTCTCGAGTTACTAAAAAACGCCTTCGAGCTTCTCTTCGAGTCGTCCGAGAGGCGTTTTCTCGAGCGCTTTAAAAACCTGCTAAAAAGGGTAAAAGGCGTAAAAGGCGTAAAGCTCGAGCGGGCACGCGCGCCGGCCGAGGAGCTCGTAAAACGCGGCCTGCTCGTAAAAAACGGCTCTGCTTCTCTGCTTCTGTTTAAAGAAGGAAAGCCCGCTTGGGTCTTCCGCGTTGAGTTCGAGGGCCGTCCCACCGCCGAGGCGGTTAAGCTGCTAAGACGCTTCCGGGAGCTGGCCCAGAAAGCCTTAGAGCGGATAGAGCGCGACCTTCTGTCGGCCCTGTGCTTTAAGACCTTCCGCTCGGGACGGCTGCCCATGGCCTTGCTCGACGGAAGCCTCAGACTCTTAAGGGTTAACGAGAGCTTTGCCCGGCTGCTCGGCGCCTCGCCCGAGGAGCTCGAGGGCAGGAGCTTAAACGAGCTTGCCGGAAAGAGCGTAGACGCCGAAGGGGGACGGCTCGAGCTCTCTTACGGTAAGAGAAAAGTGCTCCTCGAGGTGAGCCTGACGCCCATAACGCACGAGGGGAGCACCTACTACAGCCTTCTGGCGCGCGACCTTAGCTACGAGCTGGCGCTCGAGAGACGGGTACGCCGCCTCTCGACTTACGACCCGAAAACGGGTGCGTTGAACCGCGAGGCCTTTATAGAAGAAGCCGAGAAGGTCATATCCGCCGAGCCGGACCGCTACCACGCCCTGCTCGTCCTCGACGTTAGAAACTTCTCCGAGATAAACCGTGTCTACGGCCCCGAGGCCGGCGACGAGGTGCTTAAAGAGCTGCTAAGACGGCTCCGCGGGCAAGCCGACGGGCCCGTCGGCCGGTTGGGAGCCGACGAGTTCGGCCTGTTTATGCCGAGGACGGAGCTGCCGCGCCTCCCGCTCGTTATAAACCTGCTTCTCGAGAAGCTCCGCCGTCCCGTGGAGGTAAACGGCCGGAGAATACCCATCTCGCTCAACGCGGGAGCAGCCGTTTACCCTTACGACGGCCGGAGCGCGAGAGAGCTGCTCGAGAAAGCCTTCGTAGCCCTAAAGCGGGCTAAAGAAGAAGGCGAGAACGCTTACAAGTTTTTCAGCGCCAAGTTCCAAGAAGAGGCCGAGCGCTACGTCCGCGTCCGCTCCCTTCTTACGGAAGCCTTCTTAAAAAACGAGCTTAAGCTCTACTACCAGCCCGTCTACGCCTGCCCGTCGGGGAAGGTGGCCGGCTTCGAGGCCCTTCTTAGAATAGAGCACGAAGGGAGCGTAATAAGCCCTTCCGAGTTTATAGAGCTGCTCGAGCTAAGCGAGCTGGCCCTTCAAGTAGACCTCAGGAACCTGAGCCGTCTCAGAAGCTTCTTCGAGCGTCTCCCGAGGAAAGTCTTCCTCTCTATGAACGTCTCGCCCAAAAGCTTACAAGACAGCCGCTTTATAGAAGCGCTTAAAGAGCTGCCCGCCTCTTTCCGTAAGCACCTCGTGCTCGAGATAACCGAGCGGACGCTCGCGCAGAACCTACGCCTGCTGAAAGAAGTACTCGAGCTTCTCGACGGGATGGGCCTTAGGGTCTTTATAGACGACTTCGGGACCGGCTACGCCTCGTTCTCCTATCTGGACGAGCTACCCGTTAAAGGCTTAAAGGTAGACCGTTCTTTTATAAGAAAACTAGACCGCCCGCGTACGCGGGCGGTAGTAAAAACCGTCCTCTCGGTAGGGAAAGAGCTCGGGATGGAGGTGGTGGCCGAGGGCGTGGAGAAAAAAAGCCAGTGGGAGCAGCTTAGGAGCCTCGGCTGTGACCTCGTTCAGGGCTTCTACTTTGCGCCCCCGCTGCCCGAGAAAGAAGCGATTAAAGCTCTCCGAGCTTCCTGAGCAGCCGCTCCTTCTGGTTCCGCTCGCCCTGCCGTCCCTGCTCGAGAAGCTCTAACGCCTTACGGTAGTAAAGGCGGGCCTGCTCCTTAAAGCCGAGCTTTCTAAGCGCGTCGCCCACGTGCTCGTTAACCACCGGGTCGTCGTAGACCTCCTTTAGCGCCTTCAGCAGGTAGTTAAGCGCCTTCTTGTACTCGCCGCGGTGGTAGTAGACCCAGCCCATGCTGTCTAAAAACGCCGGGTTGTCGGGCTCGAGCACGAGAGCTTTTTTTATAAGCTCCTCCGCCTCGTCGACGCGTTTGCTGCCGTACCAGAGCAGAAGCGAGTAGCCGAGGTGGTTGTAAAGGTCCGCGTCCTCAGGGTTAAGCTCTATAGCTTTCCTTAAGCTCTCTTCGGCCTTCGCGTAGTTACCCGCCGCGTCGTAAACGACGGCTTCTAAAAAGTAAAGCCTGTAGTCGGCCGGGTTCCTCTTTTTAAGCTCCCCGAGCTTTCTCAGCGCGCGGTCGTAGAGACCCCTTTTGGTAAGAAGCTCCACCTCCATAAGCTCGAAGTGCTCGTTCTCCGGCTCGAGGGCTTTACCTTTCTTTATAAGGTTCTCCGCCCGGTCCAGAAGACCGAGACTCAGGTAAACGCCCGCCAGCCGCTCAACGACCTTAGGGTTGTCCGGGTAAGCGGTTAAGAGCTTCTCGTACACGCGGCGGGCCTGCACAAAGTCGCCCGTAAGCTCGGCCGCCAGACCGTAGGTGAAAGCCACGGTAGGGTTGTCGGGATAGCGGTCGTAGAGCGTCGAGAGGATGGCCTTGGCCTTGCGGTACTCGCCGAGGTTCAGCAGCACCACCGCGTAGTCGTGAAGGTAGTTAGGGTTCTGCGGCTGGAGGTGGAGGAGCTTCTCGTAAACCTCTTTAGCCTCTTTCATCTTACCCGAGGCGGTGTACAGGCGGGCCAGCTTCTCCAGCACCACCGTGTTGTAAGGGTCTTCTTCGAGGTAGCTCTTGTAGAGCTTCTC
>JAADCR010000011.1 GCA_013154375.1 Aquificota bacterium
GGGAAAAGCTTTTAGTAAAATGTCGTACCATGAGGGTAGGCTGGGACATATCTCACCAAGAGTTTACCGTTACCGACTACTACTACTTTTCTATCTTGCAGAAGGCAACGCGGAAGGAGGGCATTACCGTAGACGAGGTGGAAAACTGGGAAGAGCTTGACCGTTACGACGTTATAGTGCTTAACTACCCCGAGATACCGTTTACGCAAGAGGAGGTAGAGCGCGTAAGGCGCTGGGTAGAAGAGGGGAAGCGCGTTATTCTGGCCGGCTACTACAAAAACGAAGACCGCATAGCAGACACCTGTAACAGTTTAGCCCGTGCCTTCGGGCTGGAGCTAAACCCCGACGAGGTTACCGACCCTGAAAGCAACTACAGAAACGAGCCTTACTTCGTGGTCACCTCGCGCGTTAAGGCCTTTAACGACGGCGTCGAGGCCGTCATGTTCGCCTGCTCGGCTTCCGTAACCGTTAAAAACCCTAACGCCAAAGTCCTGCTTGAGGCCGAAAATACGGCCGTCTCCAACAAAGGCTTTAAACCCGTCCTCGGCGCTTACTACGAAAGCGAGAGCGGAGGCCAGTTCTGCCTGTTAGGCACCTGCGTTTTCTGGGACAACTACTCTATAGAGCTCTTTAGCAACTTACGCTTCGCGTTAAACCTGCTTAAAAAGGTATAAATCGTGGTACCGGCTTCGTACAAAAAAACCGCCGAGCGCTTTCTGTACGAGCCCGAGAAAGCCTTTGCTTACTTTGACGAGCTTCTCAAGCGCCACCCCGACCCGTCCTCCTTACTTAACTACTTAAACGAACGCCGCTTCGTCCTGCTGGTTATGATACTCGAGCAGTCGGCCTGTCTCAGGAAGTTTCTCTTCCGTCACCCTACCGAGTTTCAGAACGCCATCCCTAACCTCTGGTATAAGGTTAAAGAGAAAGAGGACTACTTAAAAGAGCTCGAAGAGGTTACCGCCACCGGCAGCTTCTCGGAAAAACTCGCCTTTTACAGACACCGCGAGCTTATGCGGATATTCGCCAAAGAGCTCTTAGGCGTCTCCAGCTACGAGGACCTCCTGCGCGAGTACTCTTACCTGCCCGACGCCATGCTCGAGCTGGCCTTCCGTAAAGCTTGGAACGAGACGGTGGAGCGCTTCGGCGAGCCTAAAGAAGAAGACGGCTCCCCGGCCACCGCCGCCGTCGTAGCCTTAGGCAAGCTCGGGAGCGAAGAGCTAAACTACTACTCGGACGTCGACTTGCTGTTTATCCACTCCTCCGACAAAGGCTCGGCCGGCAAGGTAAGCCTGCCCGAGTTCTTCGCCCAGCTCTTTAAACGCCTCGTGGAGCTCGTAAACGCCCGGACGCCCGAAGGCGTCCCGTACGAGGTAGACCTCGACCTCAGACCCTTCGGCAAGTCCGGCCCTATATCGATGTCCTTAAGAAGTGCCGAGCTTTACTACGAGAGCTACGGCCGCGTGTGGGAGCGCTTCGCCCTCCTTAGAGCCCGCTTCAGTGCCGGCGACGAAGAGCTCTACCGCCGTTTCGAGAAAGAGGTCGTAACCCCCTTCGTCTTCTCCTCGGCCGACTTCAAGCTCATAGAAGAGATACGCCTCATGAAGAAAAAGATAGAGGCCGAGGCGCGCAAAGGCTTCCTTAAAGGCTTCAACGTCAAAACCGGCGAGGGCGGCATAAGGGAAGTCGAGTTCGGCGTCCAGTCGCTCGTCATCCTCCTCGGCTCGAAAAACCCCTTTTTACGAGAGAGCAACACCTACCGCGCCATCTACAAACTTCACCACCGCGGCGTCTTCTCGGCCGAAGAGGCCGAGCTTCTCGAGAAAGCCTACACCTTCTTACGAAAGCTCGAGCACCGCATCCAGCTAAAAGACTGCATAAGAACGCAGGTTCTAAAAGAAGAAGACAAAGAGCGGCTCGCCCGCTACCTCGGCTACGAGACGAAAGCCGCCTTCGAGGCCGACCTGTCCTTCTGGCGGAAAACCGTCCGGACCATCTTCAACCAGATACTACCCGAAGCTCAGAAAGAGCCCCTCGACGAGCTACAGGAAGCCCTCATGGCCGAAGACCGCGAGAAAGGCCAGAAACTCCTTAAAGAGAAAGGATTTAAAGACGCCCTACGGGCGTTTTTAGCCCTGTCCGAGCCGCTTTTCGGCGAGCGGGCGGGCGAGTTCTCCGAGAAAGAGAAGAAAGCCTACCTTAAACTCGTACCCCTGCTCGTCGAGCTCTCCGCCCGCTCCCCCTCGCCCGACGAGACGCTCAAAAACTTCTTTAAGTTCTTCTACAACCCTACGGGCAAACGCGTCGTCCTCTCCGAGCACAAAAAAGAAGAGTTTTTAGAGAAGCTCTTTTTAGTTTTCTCCCTCTCGCCGTACCTGTCACACCTTATAGCCCGCAACCCCGACCTCGTCGAGGACGCGCTCACGCTCTACCGCGACTTCCCCACAAAACGAGACTACGCGCGCGAGTTTGCCCGCTACAAAGAGACCCTCTCGCTAACGCCGGAGAACCTCTACAGAAGGTTTAAAACCGTCTGGGAGGTCCGCATAGGCCTCGTCTACTTCCTCAAAGAAGAAGAGCCTAACGAGAAGCTAAAGAAGCTCTTTACCTCCCTCTCCGAGCTGGCCGAGTTTATCTTAGAGAGCCTCTGGCAGGAGCTATCTTTAGCCTCCGAACGCGGGGCCCTCTTCTCGCTCGGCAAGCTCGGCAGCAGAGAGCTCACCTTCGGCTCGGACCTCGACCTCGTCTTCTGTGCCTACTCGACCCAAGACAAGCCCTCCCTATACGAGAAGGCTAAAAAGCTCGTCCGCTTCCTAACCGCCCACACCGCCGAGGGCTACCTCTACAGCGTCGACTTCAGGCTAAGACCCATGGGCAGCAAAGGCGAGCTGGTGCCCGAGCTCGAGTTTTACAGAAAGTACTTCCAGAAAGAAGCCCGCACGTGGGAACGCCTCGCGTGGGTCCGCTCGCGCTTTATCACCGGCCACGAAGAGACGGCGCAGCTGCTCGAGCAGGAGATAAGAAACTTCCTCTTCAACAAACCTTGGGGCGAGAAAGAGAGAAAAGAAGTCTACGAGATGCGGCTAAAGCTCCAGAGTGCCGCTAAAAAAGGTAAAGGCGTCGTGGACCTCAAGCTCGGCGAGGGCGGTATAGTAGACGGAGAGTTTTTAGTCCAGTACCTGCTTATAAAGCACAAAGTCCGCGAGAGCTCCATGATAAAGGGCTTCGAGCGGATGCTCGAGCTCTACCCCGAGCTTAAAGACGCCTACGAGGCGTTTCTCTTTCTAAGAAGGGTAGAGACGCACCTGAGACTCTCTAAAGAGCGCGGAACCTCGGTCTTAACGCCTCAGGACCTACCGCGCGTAGCCCTCTCTATGGGCCTCGAGCCCGAGACCTTTGAGAAGGAGCTTAAACGGAAGATGAAGGCCCTAAGGAGGGCCTTCGAGGAGTTTTTAGCCCCTCAGTGAGCCTTACCGTTACCGTTGAGCTTCTCCCACTCCTCGGGCGGGAGCACGCTTACGTACTTGCGGTTCCTGCGGTTCTCAAATACCACGTACCCGTCGGTGAGGGCAAAGAGCGTGTAGTCCGAGCCGAGACCCACGTTCTTACCCGGGTAAAACTTGGTCCCGCGCTGGCGCACCAGCACGTTACCCGCCCTCACGAACTGCCCGCCGTAACGCTTAACGCCTAGCCTTTTGGCGATACTGTCCCTGCCGTTTTTAGTCGAGCCGCCGCTTGCTTTGCTTGCCATCGCTCCTACCTCCTTTTACCAAACTACTTAAGTTATACCCCACTTTCGTTTAATCAACCCTCAGCTCCTTAACCCAGCCCCAGTGCTCCTTAAACCACTCAGCCGTCTTTTTAAGCCCCTCCTCGAGGCTCGTTTTAGGCTCCCAGCCCAGCAGCCGGCGGGCCTTACTTACGTCCGCCCACGTCTCCTTTAGGTCCGCCTTGTGGAAAGGCAGGTACTCCACGCTCGCCTTCTTGCCCGTAAACTCCTCGACGAGGCTAATTAGCTCGCGGACGGACCTCGGCCGGTCGTTGCCCACGTTAACTATCTCGTAGCCCGTAAGGTCCAGTGCTTTAACGGTAGCCTCCGCCACGTCCTCGACGAAGGTAAAGTCGCGCTTCTGGCTGCCGTCGCCGTAAACCCTTATAGGAAGACCCTTTAGCGTACGCCAGAAGAAGTTAAACACCGCCATGTCGGGCCTGCCCGCCGGCCCGTAGACGGTAAAGTACCTAAGCACCGCCGCGTCTATGCCGTAAAGGTAGTGGTAGGTGTAAGTAAGCACCTCCGCGCTCTTTTTAGAGGCTGCGTAGGGCGATATGGGCTCGTTAACCGGCAGGTCCTCTTTAAAGGGTACGGGCTGGCCCGCGTAGAGCGAGGAGGTAGAGGCCAGAATAAACTTCTTAACGCCGAACTCTCTGGCCAGCTCGAGGAGGTTTAGCGTACCCTCGGCGTTGGTTCTTAAGTAGACGAACGGGTTTTCCAGCGAAGCGCGCACGCCCGCACGGGCCGCCTCGTTTACTATAGCGTCGAACGCGTGCGTCTCAAAAAGCACCCTCAACGCCTCGTAGTTCTCCACGTCGAGCTTAAAGAAGGTAAACCTCCCGTAGCGCTTCAGCGTCTCGAGCCTCCAGAGCTTCAGCCTCGGGTCGTAGTAGTCGTTTAAGTTGTCCACGCCCACCACCTCGTGGCCCTGCTCTAAAAGCCGTCGGGCCACGGCCCAGCCTATAAAGCCCGCGACACCCGTAAGTAAGACCTTCATGAGGAGGATTTTAACGCCCGTCCGAGCTTGTCTTTAAGCTCGTTTACCAGAAAGCGGGCGAAGTTTAGACGGGGACGGCTCCGCCTCTTTCTCCGCTTTCTCATACTTTAAATAGTATGGAGATAAGGGGTAGAAGCGTTATAGTGCTGCTCTCGGGCGGGATGGACAGCGCCACGCTCCTGTGGCTGGCTAAGCGCAGCTTTGAAGAGGTTTACGCCCTATCGTTCGACTACGGGCAGCGCCACCGCGTAGAGCTTAAGTACGCTAAGGAGCTGGCCCGTCTGGCGGGCGTTAAGGAGCACTTCCTCGTAGAGCTGCCCGTGTACCGGCGGCTGAGCTCCTCGCCGCTGGTTAACCGGGAGGCCGAGGTTCCCCGCGGCGACTACCCGGAGAACGAGCCGCCCGTAACCACGGTACCCATGAGGAACCTTAACTTCTTAGCCATAGCGGGGGCTTTTGCCGACGAGCTTAAGCTCGAAGCCATAGGCATAGGCGTACACGCGCTCGACGCGCCTTACCCCGACTGCAGGCCCGAGTTCGTGACGGCCGCCGAGGCGGCCCTTAACGCCGGCTCGGCTTTCGTGGCTAAAGAGAAAAAGCGGATAACCGTCTGGGCACCCTTTTTAGGCATGACGAAGCGGCAGATAGCGGAGCTGGGTAAAAAGCTCGGCGTACCCTTCGAGAAGACCTACTCGTGCTACGAAGGGACCGAGCCGCCGTGCGGCGAGTGCCCCACCTGCCGTCAGCGGGAGGAGGCGCTAAGGGGTCTCTAAAAACCTCAGCGCGTTAAAGGCGCGGTAGTTCGTAAGGTCCACCTGAAGCGGCGTTATAGAGACGAAGCCGTTAACGACGGCCCAGTAGTCCGTCCCTTCCTCCGCGTGCCAGCCGAACTCCTCGGCGGCTATCCAGTAGAAGGGCTTACCGTACGGGTCGTGGTACCTAAACACGCGCTCTTTGTAAGCCCTCTTGCCCTGACGCGTAAGCTTGAAGCCCTTAATCTCCTCAAAAGGCAGGCTCGGGACGTTAACGTTGAGGTACACGTCGTCGGGCATGCCCTCCCGTAAAACCCGCTTTACCACCTCGAGGCAGGCCTTAGCCACCTCGTTAAAGTCTATGCTCTCGCGGTCCTTCCCGAAGGCCGAGAAGGCCACGGAGGGTATGCCCAGAAGCCTCCCCTCCATGGCACCCGAGACGGTGCCCGAGTAGGTTATGTCCTCGCCCAAGTTGGGCCCTTCGTTTATGCCCGCCACCACGAGGTCGGGCTTCTGCTCGTTTAATAGGACGCGGTAACCCAGATGCACGCAGTCGGCGGGCGTGCCGTCTATGACCGCGTAAAAGTCCTCCTCCACCCTCCTCATCCTTAAAGGCGCGTTAAAGGTAAGCGAGTGGCCCACGCCGCTTAAGTTGCGGTCCGGCGCCACCGTAACCACCCGCCCCAGCTTTCTTAAGGCACTCCTTAAGGCCTGAAGGCCTTGCGAGAAGTACCCGTCGTCGTTAACCAGCAGGAAGGTAGGCATCCCAAGTATTTTAATTACTATGGAGCTAAAACTTCATCAGAGCGTCCGTCCCGAGCTGCGGCTCAACCTTCAGCTGCTTTTAAAGCAGCACCTCGAGCTTCTTACCTTACCCTCTCAGGAGCTCGAGCGGGCGCTCGAGCACGAGAGCCTCTCTAACCCTTTTCTTAGAGGTTTTTTTAAGCGTCTGCCTACGGGCGTAAGCTTTGAAGAGACGCTTCAGAGCGAGCCGGCTTACGAGCCTACGGAGCTTGAGCAGCTCTACCGGAGCCTAAGGGCCGAGCTCGACGG
>JAADCR010000007.1 GCA_013154375.1 Aquificota bacterium
CGGAGGGGGCGGGATTCGAACCCGCGGAGCCCTTTCGGGCTCAAGGGATTTCAAATCCCCCGCCTTAGACCGCTCGGCCACCCCTCCTAAACAGAAGAATCTAAATTCTAATGTAAATGAAGATAAGCTTAATAAGCTTGGGTTGTGCGAAAAACTTAGTCGACAGCGAAGTGATGTTGGGCAAACTTAAGGCCGCGGGCGTCAGCATAACGCCTAACCCCGACGAGGCCGACCTCGTCATCGTCAACACCTGCGGCTTTATTAAAGACGCCAAGCTCGAGAGCATAGACGCGATTCTCGAGCTTATAGAGAAGGGCAAGCGCGTGGTAGCCGTAGGCTGTCTGGCCCAGCGCTACAAAGAAGAGTTAAAAAAAGAGATTCCCGAGCTCGAGGCCGTCTTCGGCACCGAGAGCTGGGACGAGCTTATAAACTACCTCCGGCTGCCTAACAGAAAAGCCTACCGTCTGCTTACCACCCCCCGCTCTTACGCTTACTTAAAGATAGCCGAAGGCTGCAACCGCCTCTGCTCTTTCTGCGCCATACCCGCCATAAGAGGCCGTCACCGCTCAAAGCCTTTAAACGAGCTCGTAGAAGAAGCAAGACGCCTTGCGGAGCAAGGCGTAAAAGAGCTCTGCGTAATCTCGCAAGACACGACCTACTACGGGCGCGACCTGCGCAACGCCGACCTTTTGGAGCTTCTTAAGAAGCTCGAGAAAGTAGAAGGCATTAAGTGGATACGGCTTCTATACCTGTACCCCACCGAGGTGACCGACGAGCTGCTGGCTTTTATAAACGACTCGGAGAAAGTCCTACCCTACTTCGACGTGCCGCTCCAGCACGTCTCGGACCGCGTGCTAAAAAGCATGCGCAGAGGCTACGACGGCCGTTACGCCCGTAAGCTCGTAGAGAAAATACTAAGCCGCGTGGAGGGAGCCGTAATAAGAACGGCCTTTATAGTGGGCTACCCCGAAGAAGACGAGAAGGCGTTTAACGAGCTGCTCTCGTTCGTAAAAGACGGATACTTCCACTGGCTGGGCGTCTTTACCTACTCGCCCGAAGAAGGGACGCCCGCTTACGGTCTCGGCGACCCCGTCCCCGAAGAGGAAAAGCTACGCCGGAAAGAGCTCCTCCTAGAGGCCCAGAGGCCCGTAACGCGTAAAAAGAACGAGGCCTTTTTAGGGAAAGAGCTTGAGGTTATCGTCGACGGTCTGGACCAAGAGCTCGGCCTCGTGCCCGTGGGCAGGACCTACTTCCAAGCCCCCGAGGTCGACGGGCTTACCTACCTCGAGACCGAGCAGACGCTGAACACGGGCCAGCTCGTAAAGGCCCGCGTAGAGCAAGTATCGGACTACGACCTCGGAGCCCGCGTAGGCGAGTTTAAACTCTTTGCACAGGAGGTAGAGCCGTGAGCAGGGAAGAGCTCGTTAAAGAGCTTATGGAGAAAGACCCCTCGTTCCGCGAGCTTAAAAAGAAGCACGAAGAGCTGGACAAAAAAATACGCAAACTCGAGAAGCACCACCCCATGACGCACGACCTCGAGCTCGAGATAGAGAAGCTTAAAAAGGAGAAGCTCTACTACAAGGACCTCATAGAGGAGCGCCTGCGCGCCTACGAGAAAGAACGCAACGGTTAAAATGGAGGTATGCACCGCGAAGAGAGCCTAAAGGTACTCCTTTTTAGCTTCGTTCTTATACTCGGGTTTGCCTTCGTAGAGCTCGTAGCCGGGATACTCACCAACAGCCTCGCCCTGCTCTCGGACGCGGGTCACATGCTCACCGACGCCGTCTCGCTGTTTGTTGCCCTCGTGGCGCAGTACCTTGCGCTCCGCGTCCGCTCGGGCAGCATGACCTACGGCCTGTACAGGCTCGAGGTACTCGCCGCCCTCCTAAACGGCCTCTTTCTCCTCTTTTTAGTCGGTTACATCTTCCTCGAGGCTATCTCCCGCTTCGAGAACCCCGAGCCCGTAGACGGGGCCATGCTCTACGTCGCCGTCGCCGGCCTAATGGTTAACCTCACCGTCGGGTACCTGCTGCTCCGCCACTCGCACGAGAACATTAACGTAAAAGCCGCCCTCCTGCACGTGGCCACCGACACGCTCGGCTCGGTAGCCGCCATAGTAGCCGGCCTTGCCGTAAAGTTCTGGCAGTTCTATCTGGCCGACCCTATCCTGAGCGTTGCCGTTGCCCTGCTGATACTCCCTTCCGCTTACGGCGTTATAAAAGAGACGCTCCGCGTACTTCTCGAAGGAGCACCCGCCCACATAAACACGCAGGAGCTCGAGAGAGCCCTCCGCGGCGTTAAGGGCGTTAAAGACCTTCACGACCTTCACGTCTGGTCCATAACCCCCGGCTCGGAGGTGCTTACGGTCCACCTCGTCGTCGGTAACGAGCTACCCGACGACGAGGTCCTAAAACGGGTCCACGAGGTAGCCCGCAGCTTCGGGATAAAGCACGCTACGGTACAGCTCGAGCGGGAAGGCTTCTCCTGCCCCCGCTCGTGTCCCTTAGCCGAGCAAGCCCATCACCACCGTCACCACCTTCACTAAGAGCGTAAAAACTCCTCAAAAACCGGCAGCTCCCTCACGTCTACGAACGAGCCCGAGGGAGCTTCCTTTAGGTACCTTAAGGCCTCAAAAAATAGCTCTGCCGCCTGTTCGGGCGTAAGCTTAACCGACCTTCTTATCCGTTCCACCGACGGGAAGCGCTCCGCGTCGCTCGAGAGCACCTTCTCGAGCATAGGCGTAAGCACCAAGCCCGGCGCGTAGGCTACGAAGTGCGTCCCGGGCAGCTCTTTAGCGTAAAGGCTCATAAGGCAGTTTAGCGCCGCTTTAGACATCGCGTACGCGCCCCAGCCGCGGTTACAGTTCCGTGCCGCTCCCGACGAGACGGCCACCACCGTCTCGACGCGCGTAACCCTTAAAAGCTCGTCCGTAACGACCTTTGCCGCCCACAGGTTAACGCTAAAAACCTCCTGCATCTCAAACAGCGCCGTCTCCCTGAGGTCTTTAAGCTCGCCCAGAACGCCCGCGTTTAGCACCGCCAGCTCAAGCCCGTCTACGCCGCTAAGCAGCCTCTCCACCGCCGTCGGTATCCTCTCGTGGGCCCTCAGGTCGCACCGCTCAAACCTTACGCGCCCCTTTAGCTCCTCCGGCAGTCTCCGGCCCAGCGCGTACACCTCGTAGCCTCTTTTAAGCGCCTCCAGAGCCAGCGCCTTACCTAAGCCCGAGCCAACGCCCGTTAAAAACAGCCTCACGCCCCGCCCTCCTTAAGGTAGACCACCGTAACGCCCGAGCCGCCCTCTTTAGGGTACGCGTCGCGGAAAAACTTAACCCTCTCACTCTTAGAGAGAAACTCCCTCACCGCGCTTCTGAGCTTACCCCTGCCTATACCGTGTACCACCTTCACCACCTCCAGCCCGGCCGCCGAGGCCTCTTCTAAAAACCGCTCCAGCTCTAAAAGCGCCTCTTCTACGCTTCTGCCCATGAGGTTTACCGTATCCCTCACGCCTAAAAGCGTCCCGCCGGCGCTTGAGCTCTTCTTTTCCGTCTCCTTTACCGGCTCGAGCTCCGAGGCGTCTACCCAGAGCTTCATCTGCTCCAGCGCCACGAACGCCTTCCCGTTTTTAACCTTAAGCACCACCCCCTCTTTACCCATAAACCTCACGCGCTGGCCCTCTTTAGGCGGCTCGCGCTTAGGCTCGAGCTTCTTAAGCTCCTGCTCTTTCTCTTTTAAAAAGCCCTCGAGATTCTGAGGGCTCTTGGTAAGCTCGCGCGCCTGCTCTTTGAGCTTCCTAAGGTACTCCTTAGCTTCTCTGTAGACGCCCTTCCAAGCCTTCCGCTTCTCTTCCTCCAGCTCGGCGCGCAGCCGCTCGAGCTTTCTCTTCTCCTCCTCGAGAGCCTTTTTTAGCTCCTCGAGCCGCTCGCGCTCCCGCTCGTAGCCCTCCACCGTCTCGGCCAGCCGCTGCGTCACCTCTAAGTACCTGCTTCCCTGCTCGCCCATAAACTCGGTGGCCTTCTTTATAACCTCTTCGGGCAGACCCAGCTTTCTGGCTACGTAAAGGGCCATACTCTCGCCCACCACGCCGTAGACTATACGGTAAAGCGGCCTTAGCGTCTCTTTGTCAAACAAGACGCTTGCCGGCTCGTAGTAGTCGCTCGTCGTGGCGTAGAGCTTTACGGGCGTGTGGTGCGTGGTGGCGAATACCCAAGCCCCGCGCTCCTTTAGGTACTCTAAAAGACCCACCGCTAAAGCCGAGCCCTCCACCGGGTCCGTGCCCGCCCCCAGCTCGTCTAAAAGCACGAGCGTCTCTCCGTCCGTCTTAGGCAGAAACTCGGCCATGTTCTTAACGTGCGCCGAGAAGGTCGAGAGGCTCTGCTCTATGCTCTGCTCGTCCCCCACGTCAACGAAGACCTTCTTAAAGACGGGCAGACGGCTCCCCTCCTTTACCGGCAGCGGTAGGGCACACTGGTTCATAAGCACGAACAGCCCCAGCGTCTTAAGCGCCACCGTCTTGCCGCCCGTGTTGGGCCCGGTAAGTATGACGCCCTTTTTCTCTTTTAAAAGCAGGTCTACGGGCACTACGGTACCGCCCTTCTTTACGAGAAGCGGGTGACGCGCCCCGTAAAGCTCCACCCCATCGCCCCTTTTTACGAAGACGGCGTTAAACTCCTCGGCGAAAGCCCGTTTTGCCGACAGCAGGTCCAGCTCCACGAGCGCCGAGAAGCTCTCCGAGAGCTCTTTAAGGTAGTCCCTTATAAGCTCGGTAAGCTTAGACAGGACCCGCCTTACCTCTTCCTCTTCTTTTACCTTAAGCTCGGCGAGCTTGTTGTTAAGCTGCACCACGAACTGAGGCTCGACGTAAGTCGTGTAGCCCGACGAGGAGGTGCCGTGGACGATGCCGAAAATCTTCTTAACGTGGGCCGTCTTTACAGGTACCACGTACCTGCCGTTCCGTATGGTTATAATCCGGTCCGAGAGAAACTTGTCCGCGTCGGGCCGGTTTATAAGGCTCTCGAGCCTCTTTCTTATCTCCTCCTCGAGCTTCCTTATAGAGCGCCTTACGCGCAGAAGCTCGTCGCTCGCCTCGTCGCGGACGAAGCCCCGCGGGTCCACCGAGGCCTTTATAAAGTTAACCAGCGCCGACAGAGGGTGAAGCTTTTTCGTCAGCTTCTCCAGCTCGGCCTTCCCGCGTACGCGCGGAGAGAGCTGTTGACGGGCGTAGCCCGTCAGCTCGGCCACCTTTAAGACGCTTAGAACCTCCTCTACGGTTAGTACCGCCCCCTCGAGCGAGGCACGCTTAAGCGTCTCGGTTAGGTCCTCAAACGCGCCCAGCGTAAGACCTTCCTCGAGCTGTAAAAACTCCTCGGCCTTTTTCTTCTCGCGCTCGAGGGCTTCCTCGTCGGCTAACGGCCTCAGGCCGTCTATTAACCTCTTCGTAGCCTCCGAGCGGGCGTAGGACTTTAGAATCTCTTTAACCTTAGGAAGCTCAAGCTTCTCGAGGTCCTTCTCTCTCATTGAGAGTTATTTTAAAAAGTTATAAATTTCTAACATTATGGAAAGCCCGCCCCGCTCGTTGGAGCTCGAGCTTTTAAAAGAGCTCGAGGAGCTCGACTACTACGTTATAAAAGCACCCATAGGCACGCGGGCCTTCTGGCGCGAGTGGCAAGAGAAGTACGGCAGAGCCCGCGTAACGCGGATAGCCATAAGACACCTCCTTAGACGCCGTCTCCCGCGCGAGGAGTACCGCAGGGCGCGGAACCTGCTTAAAAAGTACGACGAGCTCCTCCACTACCTCGAGACGCTCCGGGCGGTGGCCAGCTCCGGCCCCTTTGCCGGCTCGTTCTTCGTCGAGTTCGGAGACGAGGAGGAGGAAGGATGAGAAGAGCCTTTACGCTTATAGAGGTCCTCGTCGTATTAATTATCTTAGGTCTGCTTGCGGCGCTCATAGTCCCGCGGCTTACCGGCCGCGTGGACGAGGCGCGCGTCGAGGCTACCAAGCTCCAGCTTAAGGCCGTTAAAAACGCATTAGAGCAGTTTAAGCTCGACAACGGCTTTTATCCCACCACCGAGCAAGGCCTTAGGGCCCTCGTGGAAAAGCCCACCGTCCCGCCCGAGCCCAGAAGGTGGAAGCAGTACCTCGAGAAAGTGCCCAAAGACGCGTGGGGCAACGAGCTTATATACGTCTCGCCCGCCGACGGGAAGCCCTACGAGCTTAAGTCCGTCGGGCCGGACGGGATAGAAGGCACGGACGACGACATAAGCGTCTGGGACCTGTGAGAGGCTTTACGCTGCTTGAAGTTCTCGTAGCCTTGACGGTGCTGGCGGTAAGCTTTTCCGTCCTCTTTACCGTCCTCTCGCGCACCCGCGCTAAGCTCGAGCGGCTCACCCACGATACCGAACGCTTTATAGAGCTCGACCGGAAGGTAAAAAGAGACGCCCTTACGGGCGTAAAGAGAGAGGAGCTCGAGGTTAAAGGCGTCAAGGTGCTCCGCGTCTACGAGAACGGGCTCGAGTTTTACTTACTTAAGTAAATCCCTTCCACCTCGCCGTCTCTCAGGCGGACGACGCGGTTAAAGTAAGGCGCGAGCGACTCGTCGTGCGTGGCCACCACGAGCGTAAGACCTTCCTCGTTTAGCCGCTTGAAAAGCTCAAATATCCGGCGCGTCTCCTTCGAGTCGAGGTTACCCGTCGGCTCGTCCGCCAGCAGAAGCTTAGGCTCGGTTATAAGCGCCCGGCCTATGGCCGCCCGCTGCTGCTCGCCACCCGAGAGCTGGGCGGGCTTGTGGTCCGCGCGGTGCTCGAGCCTTAAAAACTTAAGCAGCTTTTTAGCCTTCGTAAACGCGTCGGGCACGCCCGCGATGCGCGCCGCCACGAGCATGTTCTCGAGCACCGTAAAGTCCTCAAGAAGGTAGTAAAACTGAAACACGAAAGCCACGCGCCTGCGACGGAACTCCGCCAGCTCGTCCTCGCTCATCTTACTCAGGTCTTTACCCATAAGCAGGCACCGCCCCTCGGTAGGTGCGTCGAGCCCGCCCATAATGTGAAGCAGCGTCGACTTACCGCTCCCCGAAGGGCCCATAACGCCTAAAAACTCACCCTCTTTAACCTCTAAGTTAACGCCCCTAAGCGCTTGCGTACCGTCGGGGTAGACCTTACTCACCCTCTCGAGCTTCACTACCGCCATGCTCCCACCTTAAGACGGGCCTCCGGTTAGCCTCGGCCTCGTTTATCCGTGCCACGGGCGTGGTAAAAGGAGCTTCCTTTAAAAGCTCCGGCTTACTTTTTGCCTCTCTTACTATAGAAGCCAGAGCCTTTGCGAAGGCCTCGAGCGTCTGAGGGCTCTCGGTCTCCGTCGGCTCTATCATAAGCGCCTCTTTAACCGTAAGCGGGAAGTAGACCGTAGGTGCGTAAAACCCGTAGTCGAGCAGCCGCTTGGCCACGTCGTAAGCCCTAACGCCGTACTTAAGCAGGTTAGAAGCCGAGAGGACGAACTCGTGCATGCACGGCACGCCCTCGTAAGGGTCTTTAAACAGACCCTTTAAGAGCCGTCTTAGGTAGCGCGCGTTTAGCACGGCAAAGCGCGAGACGCGCTCTATCTCCTTACCGTAAGTAAGGCAGTAAGCCAGCGCCTTAAGCCATACGGTAAAGTGCCCCCAGAAGGCGAGCAGCTTACCCACGCTCTTAGGCTCGTCCCACTTAAGCGTCACCTCGCCGTTCTCTTTTACTATCCGCGGTACCGGCAGGTAAGGCACCAGCCTCTTAGACACGCCCACGGGCCCCGCCCCCGGCCCGCCCCCGCCGTGGGGAGCGGAAAAGGTTTTGTGAAGGTTAAAGTGCATAACGTCCACGCCCCACTCGCCCGGCTTAAACCGGCCCACGAGCGCGTTAAAGTTCGCCCCGTCCATGTACAGGAGTGCCCCCTTCTCGTGGAGCATCCGGGCCACCTTCTTTACCTTCCGCTCGAATATCCCTAAGGTGTTGGGGTTCGTCAGCATGAGCGCGGCCACTTTACCGGTAAGCTTCTTTTTTAGGTCTTCCTCGTCGAGCTCGCCTTTAGCGTCGCTCTTTACCACCTTGACCTCGTAGCCGCACATGGAGGCCGTGGCAGGGTTGGTGCCGTGGGCCGTGTCGGGCACGAGAACCACGGGGCGGTCCTCTTTACGCTCCTCGTGATAAGCCTTTATAAGAAGAAGCCCTAAAAGCTCCCCCTGAGCACCCGCCGCCGGCTGGAGACAGACCTCCGCAAAGCCACCCAGCTCTTTAAGAAGCTCCTTAAGCTCGTAGGCCAGCTCTAAAAGAGGTCTTACCGCCTCGGGGGGCGTGAGCGGGTGGGCCGAGGTGAAAGCCGGCAGCGAGGCCAGCTCCTCGTGCAGACGGGGGTTGTACTTCATGCTACACGAGCCGAGCGGGACCATCGTCGTGTCCACGGCGTAGTTAAGGCGCGAGAGGTTCGTGTAGTGTCTAACCGCCTCGAGCTGGGAGACCTCGGGCAGGTTTAGCTCCTCGCGGAGGTACTCCTCCGGCAGGAGCTCCTCTAAAGGCTGCTCGGGAACGTCGAGGGGAGGGAGGCGGTAGGCCCGCCGTCCTTTAACGGACTTCTCGAAGATGAGCTTCATCGCTCTTAATTATAATTTCTCGTTAAGTATGTCTAAAAAGGTCGTCATACTCGGGAGCGGCCCTAACCGGATTGGGCAGGGCATAGAGTTCGACTACGCGTGCGTCCACGCCGTCTTCGCCCTCCAAGAGGAAGGCTACACCGCGATAATGGTCAACTGTAACCCCGAGACCGTCTCGACCGACTACGACACGGCCGACCGGCTCTACTTTGAGCCCGTGGTCTTTGAGCACGTAATGGACGTTATAGAGCGCGAGAAGCCCTACGGCGTTATCTTACAGTTCGGCGGACAGACGCCTCTTAAGCTCTCGCTGCCGCTCCAAGAGGCGGGCGTACGCGTTCTGGGCACCCGTCCCGAGGACATAGACCGGGCCGAGGACCGCGAGCTGTTTCGCAGACTCGTTATAGAGCTCGGTCTAAAACAGCCCAAAAGCGGGACGGCCAAAAGCAGAGAAGAAGCCCTTAAGGTGGCCGAAGAGATAGGCTATCCCGTGCTCGTGAGGCCCTCCTACGTGCTCGGCGGACGGGCCATGCGCGTAGTTAACGACGAGAACGAGCTTAAAGAGTACCTCGAGGAGGCCGTCAGCGTAAGCTACGAGCGGCCCGTCCTTATAGACCAGTTTCTGAAAGACGGCGTGGAGCTCGACGTCGACGCGGTGGCCGACGGTAAGGACGTGCTCATAGGCGCGGTTATGGAGCACATAGAGGAGGCGGGCGTACACTCGGGCGACAGCGCCGCCTCCATCCCGCCCTACACGCTGCCCGACGAGCTTACTAAAGAGGTGAAGCTTCAGACGGAGAAGCTCGCAAGAGCCTTAAACGTTAAAGGGCTTATAAACGTCCAGTTTGCCGTAAAAGACGGCACGGTTTACGTGCTCGAGGTAAACCCGAGGGCCTCCCGGACGGTCCCGTTCGTAAGCAAGACCGTAGGCTACCCGCTTGCCAAGATAGCCACGAAAGTGCTCGTAGGCAAGAGCCTGCGCGAGCAGCTGCCCGAGGTCTTCCGACGGAAAGAGCGCGGCGAGGCGCACCCGGCCTCCGACTTTATGAGCCGCGACGCGCGCATCTGGTCGGTAAAAGAGGTCGTCTTCCCGTGGCGCCGCTTTCCCGAAGTAGACCCGCTTCTCGGGCCCGAGATGAAGAGCACGGGCGAGGTCATGGGTCTGGACGAGAGCTTCGGCCTCGCTTACTACAAAGCCCAGCTTGCCGCGGGCTACCGGCTGCCCGAGCGCGGGACCGTCTTTATAAGCGTGGCCGACCCTGACAAGCCCAAAATCTTACGGCTGGCCCGCGAGTTTCTAAAGCTCGGGTTTAAGATAGTGGCCACGAAGGGCACCTACGAGTTTTTAAGAAAGCACGGGCTCGAGGTAGGGCTCGTCTACAAGGTCTCCGAAGGACGGAGGCCCAACGTAGTAGACCTCATTATAAATAGGCAGATAGACCTAATTATTAACACCCCCTCGGGCAAGCGCGAGCGCTCCGACGCGTACTACATACGCCGCACCGCCGTACAGTTCGGGATTCCTTACTACACGACCGTGCGCGGCGGCTACGCCGTCCTCGAGGCTATAAAGAGCTTCAGGAAGTTAAAGGAAGAAGGAAAGACGCTCCGCGTCTACGCTCTTCAGGACTTACACCGACGAGAGTAACTTACGGACCCAAGCGTCGAGCTCCTCTAAGTTAGGCCTCTCGCTCGGCTTGCCTACTAAAAAGCCCTGAACGTAGTCCACGCCCATGTAAACGAGCGTCCTGAGGTCTTCTTCCCTCTCCACCCCTTCGGCCACCACCTCTATGCCGAGCTCGTGCGAGACGCGTATAAGGTAGTGAACTATCGTCCTCTTTAGCTTGTGCTCGTTAACCCCCTTTACCAGCTCCATGTCTATCTTGATAAGGTCCGGGTTAAGCTCCGAGAGGTAAAACAGCCCCGAGTAGCCCGAGCCCACGTCGTCGAGCGCCACCTTTATCCCTTCCGTCTTAAAAAACGAGATGAGACTCTTTACCGCGTAGAGGTCCACCTCCTCGTACTCGGTAAGCTCTACCACCACGCGGTGGGGCTCAAGCCCGTGGGCGAGCAGCTCCGAGACGAAGCTCCCGAAGTTCTTAAGCGGGTCTTTTAAAAACCTCGGGTGGAAGTTCAGAAAGAGAAGCTGGTCCGGCCTTAACACCTCGGTGGCTATAGAGAGCGCCCGCTCCCGGCAGAACTGCTCGGAAAACTCCGAGCTCTTCTTACCCACGTCTATAAGGTCGACTATTTTTATAGGCGGCCGGCAGAGCGCCTCGAAGGCCTTGACGCGCTTCTCTTTTACCGAGGCTATGGGCTGGAAGAATATCTTCGTGTCGACGAAAATCTTGCCCAAGTTGGCGTATATAACGCCGTCTAAAAAGTCGAGCACGGGCTTAGCTTTAGGGAGACTTTTTAGAAGCGCCTCGCACGAGGTGTCCTCGAGCCCGTCTAAAATCTTTAAGCGTTTAAGCGTGCTCTTGTCCGTCTCGTTCAGCGGCCCGAGGAGCTCCTCGTCCGACGAGGTCTCTAAGATAACCAGACTGTGCTTAACGACGGGCTTAAGCCCGTACTCCTCCGCCTTCCGCGCAAACTCGAGCGCCTCGGCCTCTTCTTCGAACACGAGCACCTTCTTTACCATAAGTAAAATGCTTCCGTTTATTATAGGCGTCTTGGCCGGGATTCTCTACAACGAGGTCATAAATAAGCTCGGCTGGAAGAAGGCCGTCCTTACGAGCCCGCTACGCTTGTCGGCCTTCGCTCTCGCCCTCTTTCTAACTTACGAGACCTTCGGGAAAGAAGGTCTCTTTTACTTCTTCGCCGGTTTTATGCTCGGGGGCTTTACCCAGCTCACTTTCAGGAGCTTTACGCGGCGGTAAATTATATTCTTATGCTCCAGATAAGGGTTAAGCCGGGCATAGAGGACCGCATACGCGGTATGTTCCCTTGGATATACAAGCCCGAGATAGCCTCCTACTCGAGGAAGCCTAAAAAGGGCGAGCCCGTGGTGGTGCGCGACGTAAGCGGGAAGTTTTTAGGCTACGGTTACATAAACCCCGACGTTAACATAGCGGTCCGCCTTCTCTCCTTCGACAAGGACAAGCCTCTTACGGAGGAGCTTATCCGCGAACGGATAAAGGAGGCCTACGAGTACCGTAAGCGGCTTTACATAAACAGTAACGCCTACAGGCTGGTCCACTCGGAGGGTGACCTCCTGCCGGGTCTTATAGTGGACGTCTACGGCGAGTACCTCGCGGTGGAGTTTACCACTTACGGGATGAACCTCTACCGCGAAGCGGTCTTAGAGACGCTTATAGAGCTTCTAAAGCCCGCCGGGATATACGAGAAGGTTAACGAGACGGCCAAGCGCGTAGAAGGTTTGCCCGTAGAGGAGGGCGTGCTTTACGGCGAGGTGCCCGAGGAGGTCGTCATCTGGGAGCACGACCTTAAGTACTACATAAACATACCTCAAGGGCAGAAGACGGGCTTCTTCTTAGACCAGAGAAACGCCCGGAAGTTCGTCCGTAACTTGGTCGAGCCGGGCGAGCGCTGTCTCGACGTTTTCTGTCACACGGGCGGGTTTGCGCTTAACATGAAAAAGGCCGGGGCGGGGGAGGTTATAGGCGTGGACATCTCCGAGCTGGCGCTAAAGGAGGCCGAGAAGAACGCCGTCCTAAACGGGCTTGAGGGTATAAGGTGGGTAAAGGCCAACGCTTTTGACTACCTCAGGCAGCTGGCAAAGAAGGGCGAGCAGTTCGGCGTCGTTATTATAGACCCGCCTTCTTTTGCAAAGAACAAGGCCGCCGTGCCCAACGCCCTTAGGGGCTACAAGGAGCTTCTGGTGCGCGGCCTTAAGGTAACTAAAAAGGGCGGTTATCTGGCCGTCTTCTCTTGCTCGTTCCACATCACCGAGCAGCACCTGCTCGACACGCTTCTGGCCGCCTCGCTCGACGTTAAGCGTCAGGTCCGCGTTATAGCTAAAACCTTCCAAGACTTAGACCACCCTTGGGTGCTCCAGATGCCTAATACCTTATACTTAAAGGGCGTGTGGGTAGAGGTCATATGAGAAAAGAGCACTGGGCCCTTCTCTCCCTCGGGCTTAACCTCCTACAGGCTTTCCTGAAACTCGTGGCGGGTCTGCTCACGGGCAGCCTCTCGCTGCTCGGCGACGCGGTCCACTCCCTCTCCGACGCGTTAGCGTCACTAATAGCCTTCCTGTCTATAAAGTTCTCCGAGGTAAAGAACGAGAAGTTCCCTTACGGGCTTTACAAGCTCGAGAACGTGGGCGCCATAGTTATCTCGTTCTTTCTGCTCTTCACGGCGTGGGAGATTCTCCAGCGCGCCTTAAAGGGGGAGGTAAAGATAAACGAGGAGCACCTGCCCGTGGGCATAGCCGTGGTGGTGTTCTCGCTCGTCTCGTCGCTTACGCTCTCGTTCCTCGAGCGGAGGGCCGGGAAAAGACTCAACTCGCCCACGCTCGTGGCCGACTCGTACCACACGCTTACGGACGCTCTGGCCTCGTTCGTGGTGCTCGTGAGCTTAGTCTCGTACTACTTAGGCTACAACCTCGAGCGCTGGGCCGCGCTGATAGTCTCGGCGCTCATCTTCTACACGGCCTTCGGCCTGCTTAAAGAGCAGGTGGGGGCCATCTTAGACGTCTCGGCCGACGAGGAGACGGTGGAGAAGATAAAGCGGATTATCCGCTCTTTCCCGGAGGTAAAAGAGATAAAGAGGCTGCTCGTCCGCTCCGCCGGCGGCAGGCTCTTCGTCGACGCGGTGATAGTTATAGACGCGGAGGACTTTATAAAGAGCCACCGCGTGGCAGACGAGATAGAGAAGAAAATAACGGAAGAGGTTCCTCAGGTGGAGATGGTCTTTATCCACTACGAGCCCTCCCCCGGCTCGGAGAGGACCAAAGTGGCCGTGCTTACGCGTAACGGCGAGGTGGCTAAAAGCTTTAAAGAGACCGAGGAGATACTTTTTTTCTCGGGAGCGGGCAGGGCGGACCGCGTAGAGTTAAAGCCCGGAAAAGAGGAGTGCGTGGCTAAGGAGCTGGTGCGGCGCGGTGCCGACATAGTGGTGGCGGGCCACCACCCGGAGAGCAACCGCGTTAAGTGGATGCTCCACAGAAGCGGCGTCTTTATCTGGGAAACGGACAAAAGAAACCCCTACGAGGCGCTCTCGGAGGTCTCGAGAGAGGCTCTAAGGTGAGGTTTTTAGTCTGGGGTAAGGGCGTAAGCGGGAGAGCGGCGGCGGAGCTTCTGAAGGCTAAAGGCTACCGCTTTTACTGGGGCTCGGACGAAGAAGAGCCTCAGCTCTGGCGGGAGGTGCTCGACGAGGTGGACGCGGTGGTCCTCTCGCCGGGCGTGCCGCCGTCGCACCCGCTTTTTACCGAAGCCTTAAAAAAAGGTAAAGAGCTTATAGGCGAGCTGGAGCTCGGCTGGCGCTTCTTTAAAGGCCGGGCCTTGGCCGTAACGGGCACGGACGGTAAGTCTACCGTAACGCGTCTGACCTACTTAGCGTTAAAGCTCTCGGGCTTTAAGGTGGAAGAGGGGGGTAACGCGGGTAAACCCCTCTCGGCCATAGCCCTCGAAGACGAAGCCTCTCTGGCCGTAGTAGAGGTCTCCTCTTTTCAGGGCAAGACGCTGACGAGCTTCAGGCCCTTCGGCGGGGCGTTCGTAAGCTTCCACCCGGACCACCTCGACTGGCACCCCACGCTTACCGACTACCTCCGTTCCAAGTACAGGATATTTGCCCGCCAAAAAGAAGACGACTTCGTGGTGCTTAACGACCGCGTTAAAGAGGTTAAAGCGCTGCCCACCAAAGCCAGAAAGGTGCTCCTGTCCGAGATTAGGTTAGGCGAGTGGGTCAGCTACGGGGGCGTTAAGCTCTTTAAGCGCTCCGACCTAAGGCTGCCGGGCGAGCACAACCTCGTTAACGCGGCTATAGCCGCGGTTCTGGCCTTTCTGGCCGGTGCTCCGCCTCAGGCCGTGCGGGAGGCCGTAGCGGGCTTTAAGGGTCTTCCTTACCGCCTCGAGTTTGTAGGCTACCTAAAAGGGGCGGCCGTGTACAACGACGCTAAGTCCACCACGCCCGGCGCCCTGCTTGCGGCCTTAAAGAGCTTCCCGGGACGCGTGGTGCTTATCGCCGGCGGTAAAGACAAAGGGGCGGACTTTAAGCCCCTACGCGAGGAGGTGAGCCGCCGCGTAAAGGCCGCGGTTCTTTTCGGCGAGGCGCGTGAGAAAATAAAGCGGAGCTGGCACGGCTGCACGCGGATAAAGACCGCCGAGACGCTCGAGGAGGCGCTCGGGAAAGCGCTAGAGGAGCTCGAGGAGGGCGACGTGCTCCTCTTCTCGCCCGGCTGCGCCTCGTTCGACCAGTTTAGAAGCTACGCAGAGCGGGGCGAGCGGTTTAACGAGCTTATAAGGCGCCTTTCGCCCGCTTTATAAACAGCTCGACCTTCTTTAGGTCCTTTCTACCCTTCGACCGCTCCACGCCCGAAGAGACGTCCACCGCGTAAGGCCTTACGAGCTTTACGGCCTTACCCACGTTCTCGGGCGTAAGCCCGCCGGCCAAAAAGAACCTGCCTTTAAAGTCCTTCACGAGCTCCCACCGGAAGCGCTTACCGCTCCCGCCGTAGGCTTTCTCGTCGTACGCGTCAAACAGAAAAGCGTGTACGCCCTCCCAGCCCTTAACCTCCGGAAGAGCTTCTTTTACGCGGAAGGCCTTAATAACGCGCTCGGGCGGCAGTTTGCGCAGCACCGACGGCTCCTCGTCGCCGTGAAGCTGGAGCAGGTCAAAGCCCTCCTCGAGGAGCGCTAAAAGCGCCTCCGGGCTCTCGTTAACCGTGACGGCTACCGTCTTTACGGGCAGGTCCTTAAGAGCTTTAAGTATCCCGCGCCGTCTCTCCGGCGGGACGAAGCGCGGGCTTTTAGGGTAAACCACTACGCCCACGTAGTCAGCACCGGCTTGCGCGCAGAAAACCGCCTCGCGCTCGTCCGTCAGGCCGCAGATTTTCACCTTAACCATGGGCTTTAAAATATTCTCCTATGGAAAGAAGGGAGCACTGGGCCACGCGCATAGGCCTTATCTTGGCCATGGCGGGTAACGCCGTGGGCTTGGGTAACTTCCTCCGCTTCCCCGTTCAGGCAGCCGAGAACGGCGGCGGGGCGTTTATGATACCCTACCTGCTGGCTTTTCTGGCGGTAGGCATACCGCTTATGTGGGTAGAGTGGGCCATGGGACGCTTCGGCGGGGCCCACGGCCACGGCACCACGCCCTCTATCTTTTACCTTATTAAGCCCTCGCGCCTCTCGCGCGTGCTCGGCGTCTTCGGCCTCTGGATACCCCTCGTGGTAATTATCTACTACGTTTACATAGAGAGCTGGACGCTGGGCTTTGCCCTGAAGTTTTTGGTAGGTCTGGCTCCCGAGCCTCCTCCCGGCGCCTCCTCTCCCGAAGAGGTATTAAGACCCTTTAAAGAGTTTCTGTTTAACTACGTCGGGCTTAACGCGGAGGGTGACTTTCTGAAGCCTTCGCTCTTTGCCTACCTTATGTTTCTCGTTACCATGGCCATTAACGCCGCCATCCTGCTAAGGGGCGTCTCTAAGGGTATAGAGCGGTTCGCGCGCGTGGCCATGCCCACGCTCTTTCTGCTGGCCGTCTTTTTAGTCGTCAGGGTCTTTCTGCTCGAGACGCCCAACGGCTCGGCCGTAGAAGGGCTTAACTTCCTGTGGCACCCCGACTTTTCCAAGCTAACGGACCCGGGCGTATGGATAGCGGCGGTGGGCCAGATATTCTTCACCCTCTCGCTGGGCTTCGGTGCCATAGTTACTTACGCCTCTTACGTTAGGCGCGACGAGGACATAACCCTGAGCGGTCTTACCGCGGCCACGCTTAACGAGAAGGCGGAAGTTATCTTAGGCGGCTCTATAGCCATACCCGCGGCGGTGGCTTTTTTCGGTCTTACCGCGGCGGTGGAGATAGCCAAAGGAGGGGCCTTTAACCTCGGCTTTATAAGCCTGCCGGCCGTGTTCTCCCAGACGGCGGGCGGACCCTTTTTAGGGTTTCTCTGGTTTTTCTTGCTCTTCTTTGCGGGCCTGACCTCCTCCATTGCCCTCATGCAGCCTCTCGTGGCTTTCTTCGAGGACGAGCTTAAGCTTACGCACCGCCAAGCGGTCTTTTTCACGGCGGGCATAGTGTTCTTCTCGGCCCATCTGGTTATATTCTTAAGGGGAGCCTTGGACGAGATGGACTTCTGGGCCGGCACCGTAGGCGTGGTGTTTTTCGGTCTGGTGGAGCTTATATACTTCGTCTGGCTGTTCGGGCCCCGGCGGGCGTGGGAGGAGATAAACCGGGGCGGGATAATAAAGGTGCCTAAAGTCTACTACTGGGTTATGCGCTTCGTCACGCCTGCCTTTCTACTGCTTCTGCTCGCCGTCTGGCTTTTCGAGAAGGCACCCGCCGTCCTTACGCAGACGCACTGGACCGTCTGGGTTACGCGCTTTTACATGGTAGGCCTCTTTCTCCTGCTTACCATGCTCGTCTTTCTGGCCGAGAGGAGGAGGGTATGAGGAGGCTCTTTAGACTCCTTATAATCTGCGGGGCCGCGGTTATGGTTCTGTCGGGTGCGTGGTCGGTTTTAAAGTCTAAGTCACCCGTAGGGAAAAAGGTAGCCGTTCTGCGCCTCTCGGGCGTTATAGTGAACCCTTACCCTCTGGCCCGCCGGATAGAGGAGCTAAAGGACAAAAAGTCGGTGGTGGCGCTCGTGCTGCGCGTCGACTCGCCCGGCGGCTCGGTGGGCGCCTCTCAGGAGCTCTACAGAAGCATAGAGAGGTTTAAAGAGACGGGTAAGCCCGTGGTGGTCTCTATGGGTAACGTGGCCGCCTCAGGCGGCTACTACGTCTCGAGCGCCGCCGACTTTATCGTGGCCAACCCCGGGACCATAACCGGGAGCATAGGCGTGCTCGTAACGCACGTGGCCTACCGCGAGCTACTCGAGAAGCTCGGCATAAAGGCCACCACCGTAAAGACGGGTAAGTTTAAAGACACCCTCTCGCCCTTTAGGGAGTTAACCGAGGAAGAGAAGCAGTACCTGCAGAGGCTCGTAAACGAGAGCCTCGAGCAGTTCATACGGGCCATCTTAAAGTACAGAAAAGACAGAATTAGCGAAGAGCAGCTCCGCCGCGTAGCCGACGGAAGGATAATCCTCGGCCAGCAGGCGCTCGAGCTGGGTCTCGTCGACGGGCTGGGCAACTTACAAGACGCGATAGAGAAGGCGAAAGAGCTCGCCAACGCCCCCGACGCGGTACCCTTTTACTACAAAGAAGAGAGACCTTTCCTGAAGAGGCTTATGGGCGGCTCGTTCGAGGAGCTGAAAATTCTAACCTCTCACGCCCCGCTTTACTACCTTATGGAGTTTTAAATGAAGCGCGTTAAGGTGGTAAAGTTCTACCCTTACGAGGTACCCCTTAAGCGCGGCGCGGTGCTCGCGTACTTTGACGTTCTACTCTATGACAGCGTCCTTGTAAAAGGGGTAAAGCTTATGAAAAACGCCTACGGAGGGCTGTTCGTCTCCATGCCCTCGCTCCAGACCGAGAAAGGGAGCGTCCAGGTGGTCGAGATTACGGACCGCGAGCTTCTCGAGGAGATAAGGAGGACGCTCGTAGACTACTACCGCGAGAAAACTCAGTAGCGCTCCGAAAGGGCCTTAAGACTCTCGTCTAAGGCGTTTAAAAACGCGTCGTTCTCTTCGGGCTTTCCTACGCTCACGCGCAGACAGCGGCTGAGCTTGGGCAGGTACGAGACGTTTCTTACCAGCACGCCGCGCTTGAGAAGCTCCTGCTGGAGCTCGCGCGCCGGGAAGGGCGTCCTGAAAAGCAGGAAGTTAGCCCTGCTCGGGAAGACCTCCACGAGGGGCATCTTCGACAGCTCGTCAAAGAGCCGCTCCCTCTCGGCCACCACCTCTTTTACCTTCTCTTCCAAAAAGGCCCTTCCCTCCGTAAGCAGGACGCGCGCCAGCACCTGAGAAGGCCCGCTTACGTTAAACGGTAACTTAGCCTTCTTTATCTCTTTAACGACGGCTTCGTGGGCTATCATGTAACCTACGCGGAGCGAGGCCATACCTATCTTAGAGAGCGTCCGTAAAACCACCGTGTCGGTTCGTCCGAGAGCCTCGTCTTTAAAGCTCTCTCCCGAGTACTCGTAGTAAGCTTCGTCCACGACGCAGAACAAACCCTCTTCTCTCAGCCGCTCTATCTTGTAACGCGTAAAGAGGTTGCCCGTAGGGTTGTTCGGGTAAGCGAAGAAGGCTAAAACCGGCTTCTCTTCCTCAACTTTCTTTAAGCTCTCTTCGAGCGGGAGGTCGAAGTGCTCGTCCAGCTCCACCGATACGAGCGGGCGGCCGAAGAGGGAAGCGCTTATCTCGTACATAGGAAAGGTAGGCACGGGTATAAAGACGGGCATGTAAAACTCGCCTACCGCGAGCGTGAGGTAGTAAATAAGCTCGTCCGAGCCGTTACCTACGAGCAGGTTCTCCTCGCTTACGCCCGCGTACTCCGCGAGCACCTCCTTGAGGGCTTTAGCCTCGGGGTCGGGGTAGGTTCTAAGCTCGAGCTTGCTAAGCTCTTTAAAGGCCTTCTCTTTTACCTCGGGCGGGAACTCGTAAGGCAGCTCGTTGGACGAGAGTCTTATAGGGGCGGAGGTGGTCTCGGTTTTGTAAGCCGAGAGGGCCTTAACCCTCTCGGAGATGAGTTTAAGGCTGTTCAGGGGGAAGCTCCTCCTTCTCCTCGGGCTCGGGCTCGGGTTTTGCTATGTAAGCCTGAAGCTCTTCCACGGTAGACTCTCTAAACTTGTCCTCTATTATCCCGCGGATGAGTTTGTTAAGCTTCTTCTCGTCACCTTGAGCTACGCCGAGTAAAATATAGTAAAAGCTCTTGGGTACCGAGATGGATATCTTCTTGTACTTCGGGCCGGCTTTTCTCCTTCTTGCCATTTTTCACCTCCTTTTTAACTCAGATTTTAGAAGAATTTTTACAAACTTGCAAACTTTTTGTTAAACTCTTGCGCGTGAAGGAGAAGCTCCCTGTAAACGCTAAAAGGCGTTAGGACCGTCCTTAGCCGCTCGTCGTCGGAAGGCAGCAGACAGAACGCCTCGTCGAGCACGTCTATAAGCAGCTGAAGCTGCGTGTTAAGCGTATCTACGAGCGCAAGCCTCTCGAGCTCCCTCTCAATCTCTTCGGGGATGGCCGAGAGAAAAGTAACGTCGAAGTTGAAAACCTCGTACTCGTCGTAAACGTGGTCGAGCACCTCGTCCGTTTTAAGCAGGAAAAGCTCCTCGATTTTCAGTAAAAACTCTTCTACCTTTCTCCTGTCTTCGCCGCTAAGGAGTGCCTCGGCCAGCAGACGCGTCTCTTCTACGTCGGCCTTTAGCTCCTCGCGGATGCCCGTAAGCAGGTCTATGGTAAAGCGTAGAAGCCGGTCGTAGACGAGCATCTTCTTAAGGGTTTTTAGCTTGTCTACCTTCTCCATGAATCTCCTCTATGTAGATTATATGTAAATCCCTCAGGGCTTTGCGGAACTTCTCGTCCACCTCGAACCCTTCCGCCTCTAAAATCTCCCTTACTTTCCGCGTAATCTCCTCCCCTTCCCGGTCTAAGTCGAAAAGGAGGATAACTTTCCGCGCCTTTTTCTCGAGAAAGTCCGGCAGGTCCGTAAGCCTTCTACCGGCTAAGGTGTAGACGTTTCTAACAAACAGCCGCTCGAGCGCTTTTTTGTCGTTTTTACCCTCCACCAGCACGACCGCGTCCGCCGAAGCGGCCCTTAACGCTTGAGCCCACTCTTTTAAACTTTTCATAATCTTTTAGTATGGAGCTAAGAACGCCCTACTTAGCCACCGACGTTATTATCCGCCTCTGGGACGGCGAGCGGTTTTTAGGGATAGTGCTTATAGAGCGGAGAAACCCCCCCGTGGGTCTGGCCCTGCCGGGCGGTTTCGTGGAAGTGGGCGAGCGCGTAGAAGACGCGGCCGTGCGCGAAGCTCTGGAAGAGACGGGCCTTAAAGTGAAGCTGGCGGGGCTTTTAGGCGTCTACTCGGACCCTAAGCGCGACCCGAGGTTTCACGTGGCCTCGGTCGTCTGGGTGGCCGACGCTACGGGCAGGCCCGTAGCCGGTAGCGACGCCAAAAAGGCGCACCTGTTTAAGCTCGAAGAGATACCCTTTAACGAGCTCGTCTTCGACCACGCTAAGATTCTTCTCGACTTTCTTCGGTTAAAAGCTCGAGACTTTTAAGAAGCAGCTCGTCGCCCCCGCGCAGCTCCGTCTCGTTCGTCCCGCAGGCAGGGCAGAGGAGGTTAAGCTCCTCCTTCTCGTACTCCCGGCCGCAGCTGCGGCAGAAAACGCGGAGCTTGGTCTGCTCTACCTCCAGCTCGGCCTCCGCCGCCACCGTCCCCTCCTTAAAGGCCTCGAAGGCCTGCTTAAGCAGGTGAACCTCTACGCCCGAGAGCGGGCCGACCGCGAGCACCACCTTACTAACCTTGTTAGCCCCGTGCTTTGCCGCCTCTTGCTCTATAAGCGCTAGAAGGCTCTGAACTATGGAAAACTCGTGCATAACTTTAGCATATGCGCGGGAGCAGCTCGCCCGCCGGAGGCTCCATAAGCCTCTTAACGCCGTAGGCGTTCTCGAGCAGAACCCTGCCTTCACCTTCTTCTACCTTTCCTACTATAGTAGCGTGACGCCCTTCGGGCGTGGAGCGTAGGAGCTCAACCAGCTTCTCGGCCTCTTCGGGAGCTACGGCTATAACGGCCATCCCCTCGTTGGCCAGATGGTACGGCTCGAAGCCCAAAAGCTCGCAGAGCCCCCTGACGGCTTCTTTTACGGGCAGCTCCTCTTCGTAGACTACGAGGTCTTTACGGCTCGCACGCGCCCACTCGTGGAGCACGCCCGCAAGGCCGCCGCGCGTGGCGTCGCGCACGGCCCTTAGGGTAAAGCCCGCCTCGTAGACCTTTTTTAGCATGGGCCATAGGCTGCGGCAGTCGCTTTCGAGCTCTATCTCGAGCCCTTCGCGCTCGGCCAGTATGCAGGCGCCGTGGTCGCCCACCGTACCCGTCACCACCAACGCGTCGCCGGGCTTTAGCTTTTTAGGCGAGAGCCCTTCGTAGACGACGCGGCCTATCCCGCTCGCGCCTAAGTACAGCCCGTCGGCCTGTCCCCGGGGCACCACCTTCGTGTCGCCCGCGGCCAGAAGGGCGCCGTTCTTTTTAAGCTCCTCCGCTATAGAGACGACTATCCGCTCGAGCTTCTCAAGCTCAAAGCCCTCTTCTATTACGAACGAGAGGGTAAGGTAGAGCGGCTCGGCCCCGGCGCAGGCTAAGTCGTTGGTAGTGCCCGCCACGGCGAGCTTGCCCAAGTCGCCGCCTCTGAAAAAGACGGGCGAGACGGTAAAGGCGTCCGTAGTGTAGGCTACGCGCGTCGAGGGTAACGAGAGGAGGGCCGAGTCTCCGAGCTCGGACAGAACGGGGTTATTTAGGTGCCTTAGAAAAAGCTTATGTATAAGCTCGTGAGTCTCTTCTCCGCCGCCGCCGTGGACCAGTAGAACGCGTCCTCTCATAAAGAAAAAGGATAAAAAGAGGCCTCAGTCGACGCGAGGCCTCGGGGTCTCTTCGGTGGAAGGAGGTAGAACGGGTACCTCGAGGGCGTGCTTGGGTATCTCGCCCGTAAGGGCTTTTAGGAAGGCTACGATGTCTTTAACCTGCTGCTCGGTAAGCTCTTTGCCGAGCTGGGTCTTGGCCATAATCTGGACCGCGTCCTCGAGCGACCAGACGCTCCCGTCGTGGAAGTAGGGGTAGGTGTGCTCAATGTTTCTTAAGGAGGGTACTTTAAAGACGAACATGTCTTGTTCTTTCTTGGTGACGCCGAAGCGGCCGAAGTCTACGGTTATGGCGGGCTTGTCTTTAAGAACGTAGGGGTATATCTCTTTCCAGTACTCGGTAACTTGGCCGAACTTGGTAAACATGTGGCCGCCTACGCCGGCACCGTTGTGACACGAGGCACAGCCGACTTCTATAAAGGTCTTAAGGCCGCGCTTCTCTTGAGGCGTTAAAGCGTCGGTGTTGCCTTTAAGAAACTCGTCGAAACGGGAAGGGGTCATGAGCGTCCGCTCGAAGGCGCCTATGGCCTTACCTATGTTCTCGTAGGTTACGGGGTCTTTCTCGTTGGGGAAGGCCTTTTTAAAGAGCTCGACGTACTGAGGGATGGACTTAACTACCTTTACGGCTTCTTCGGGCGTGGGCATGGCCATCTCTATGGGGTTAACTATGGGCCCTAAAGCCTGCTCTTCGACGTCTTTGGCCCTACCGTCCCAGAACTGGGCTACGTGTATGGCGGCGTTGTAAACGGTGGGTGCGTTTCTGGGGCCTATGGCCCAGCGGTGGCCTATGGAGGTGGGCAGGTTGTCCACGCCGTAGCGGGCGAGGTTGTGGCAGGAGTTACAGCTTATAAACCCGCTTTTAGAGAGGCGCGGGTCGTAGTAGAGCATCTTACCCAGCAGGACTTTTGCGTCGTTAATGGGGTTGTCGGGGTTCTCGGCTACCTTGGGTAAGGGTTCGAAGAACTTACGGGCCTCTTCGAGAAGCTTCTGGTCGTCGAGCTTCTCGGCTGCGGCAAGCCCCGCCCCTGCAAAGAGTGCAAGAACGAGCGTCACTTTTCTCATCCTCTTGCACCTCCTTATTAGTTGATAAGTTTTCTCGGCTATTATTTTACCACTTTCTGAAACTCGGTGAGGCTCCAGCGGAGGCTCTCTTCGTAGGGTATAGGGTCGCGGCCGCAGAGGTACTTAACGCCGTTGCTTACGGCGTCGGGAGAGCTGCCGCAGACGTTGGGCCGCCACATCATCTTAAGCTGGTCCGACGAGAAGGGCGGAGGGTAGAGAAGTCTCTCTACTAAGGGTGCTACGAGCTTAAGAAGCGCCGCGGGTGCCGGCAGGATTAGGACGCGGCGGTTCCAGAAGCGGAAGGTGTCTTGAAGGAGCTGCTTTAGGGTTACTACTTTGTCGCCGCATAGCTCGATAACTTTGTTCTCGGCTTTCTCGCTCTCTAAAGCGGTGGCAAAGGCGCAGGCTACGTCGCGGACGTCTACGGGCTGGAAGGGGAAGTTACCGCCGCCGGGTAAGACGACTATAGGTAGGAAGCGCGTGAGCTTGTAAAGCTCTCTAAAGAGGAGCTGCTCGGGCCCGAGGATAAGCGAGGGCCGGAAAATGGCGTAGGTTATGCCGGAGTTTATTACGGCCTTCTCGGCCTCGCGTTTTGTACGGTGGTAACGGGAGGGGGCCCCGTCGTCGGTGCCTAAGGCGCTCATAAAGAGGAAGCGGTTAACGGAGGCTTCTTTAGCGGCCTCGACGAGGGTTTTGGTAAGGCGGGCGTGTACCTCTTCGAAGGTCTGGCCCTCGGAAGGTCTCTCGTAGAGTATGCCTATTAGGTGAACTACCGCCGAAGGCGGTCTCTCTTTAAATACTCTTAAAAGGTCCTTAAGGGTGAAGTCGGTTTTCTCTACCTCTACCGAGGAGCCGAAGAGTTTCCGGGCTTTCTCGGGGTTGCGGACCAGAAGAAGGGGTTCGTGTCCGCGCGCGAGAAGCTCTTTAACGACGTACCTTCCTACAAAGCCCGTGCCGCCGGTTACGGCCACCCTCACGCCTTGACTCCGTAAAAGTTTTTCACGCGTTTTATTATCTCGTCAAGGGAGTCGAGGTGCTCTACGCCTTCTACGGGGTGCGTTTTGTAGCCGAGTACGAGTTTGCCTAAGATTAGGGCGTAGGCTATCTCGGACAGCGTGCCGTAGCTGCCGCCTATGGCTACGACCATCTCGCCGCTAGCTACTACTATGGGGTTGCGGTTCCAGTTCATGCCGGTGTTTATCTTTAGGTCTACGTAGGGGTTGGCCTCGTGCCCGTCGTAAGAGGGCATAATGCCTACGGTGAGCCCTCCTTCTTCTTTGGCTCCTTTGCAGACGGCTTCCATAACGCCCGTCCGGCCGCCGCAGACGACCGTAAGACCTAAGCGTGCCAGCTCCTTGCCTAGCTGATAAGCTACGGCGTACTCCTCGGCGTTTGCCTGCGAGGAGCCTATAACGGCTATGGTGCGCATCTGCTTAAAAATTTAAGCCGTACCCTGCGCAGGTTTCAAACTTTTTTCCTCTAAAGGAGGATAAACGCGGTGCATGTGCTACCTTATCCC
>JAADCR010000006.1 GCA_013154375.1 Aquificota bacterium
CGCTCGGCGGCCTCTTTAAACCGCTCGTTAACCTCCTCTACCGAAGAGGGGGGATTTTTAACCTTTACCGTAAGGTCTATAAGCGAGCCGTCGGCCACGGGTACGCGGCGGGCCGTCCCGTCGAGCTTGCCCTTTAGGTGGGGCAGCACCTCGCCGATAGCTTTGGCGGCTCCGGTGGAGGTGGGGATTATGTTAACCGCCGCCGCGCGTGCCCTGCGGAGGTCCTTGTGAGGCAGGTCGAGCAGACGCTGGTCGTTCGTGTAGGCGTGCACCGTTACCATGTAGCCCTGCTCGACGCCGAAGGCCTCGTCGAGCACCTTAACCACGGGAGCGAGGCAGTTCGTCGTACACGAGGCGTTGGAGACTATACGGTGGTTCTTGGGGTCGTAGCTCTCTTCGTTGACGCCGAGCACTAAGGTGGCGTCGGGATTCTTAGCCGGGGCGGTGATGATTACTTTTCTGACCGAGCCGCGCAGGTGCTTAGAGGCGTTCTCGCGGTCCCTAAAGACGCCCGTAGCCTCGAGAACGACCTCCACGCCCAGCTCGTCCCAAGGTATCTTAGAAGGGTCTTTCTCGGAAAAGACCTTTACGGCTCTGCCGTCTACTAATATCTCGTCCTTTCCGGCCTTCACCTCGTGCTTAAAGACGCCGTGTACCGAGTCGTACTTAAGCAGGTGTGCCAGCTGGGAAGCGTCCGTAAGGTCGTTAACCGCTACTATCTGTACGTTCTCGTTCCCCCAAGCGGCGCGGAAGAAGCTCCTCCCTATCCGTCCGAACCCGTTAATCCCCACCTTTATAGCCATAGTGTTGAATATTATAGTATGAACCTCAAGTTCCTCAGCGACGAGACCTTTATCTGCCGCGTTATAGACGTCTACAACAAGTTCGTCAACGCCACGGCTCTGGTCGTCATACCCATACTCATGCTCACGCTCGTTATAGCCGTCGGGATAATTTTTTACGACCTTAGGCTTTTTCTGGAGTTTTTCTTTGAGGGGGCGAAGCCCGAGGACTACGACAAAGCTTTTAAGCTTCTGGTGCGCAACATCCTTAACTTCTTCGTTCTTATAGAGCTGTTTAAGGTCTTTATAGACGTTTTGGAGTTCCGGCGCATACGGAAGCGGCAGATTCTCGAGGCGGGCATAGTGTTCGTGGTACGCGAGATTATTCTGGTGGTTTTCGAGCACCGGTTTACCTTTACCGACCTCGTGGGCTTCGGCGTGTTGCTGCTGGCGCTCGGGATAACTTACATAGTTTTAGAGCGGAGCTACCTCGAGTACCTTAAGTTTGAGCGTAGGGAGCTTACCGAGCGCGAGCGTAAGGGGCTTATAGCCCAGCGGGAAGACGAGCTTAAGCGATGAAGGGCCACTTAGGCGTAGACACGGGCGGCACCTTTACCGACTTCGTCTACTGGGACGGCGAGCGGTGGCACTTTCTAAAGCTCCCCTCTACGCCCGACAACCCGGCCCGGGCGGTGCTCGAGGGGGTTAACCGCCTCAGGAACCGCCCTTCCCTTCTGGTCGTCCACGGCACCACCGTGGCCACGAACGCCCTGCTCGAGCGTAAAGGGGCCGTTACGGCTTTCGTGACCAACGCGGGGTTTGAGGACCTGCTCGAGATAGGTAGGCAGAACCGTGAGAGGCTGTACGACCTTCACTACCGAAAGCCTGAGCCGCTCGTGAGCCGAGAGCTGAGGTTCGGCCTCTCGTGCCGTCTAGACGAGCAGGGTAACGAGGTGGAGCCTCTAAAGGAAGACGAGCTTGTTAAGCTCGTCCGTAAGCTTAAAGAGAAGGGCGTAGAGTCGGTGGCGGTGTGCTTCTTGCACGCCTACGCCGAGCCGAAGCACGAGCGCGCCGTGGCCGAGCGGCTGTCTAAAGAAGGGTTTTTCGTCAGCGCCTCGCACGAGCTGGTGCGCGAGTACCGCGAGTACGAGCGGGCCTCTACGACGGTGGTAAACGCCTTCGTGGCGCCTAAGGTGGCCTCTTACCTTAACTACTTAAAAGAGCACCTTGGCAAGCACGACGAGCTTCTGGTCGTTCAGTCCGACGGGGGAGCGGTGAGCCCGGAGCTGGCGGCCCGCGAAGCCGTAAGGACGGTTCTGTCGGGGCCCGCGGGGGGCGTGGCGGGAGCGCTCGAGGTGGCCCGCGAGGCGGGTTTCGACCGGATAATCACCTTCGACATGGGCGGCACCTCTACGGACGTCTCGCTCGTAGACGGGCAGGTGCGCGTCACGCGGGAGGGTAAGGTCGCCGGCTTTCCCGTACGCGTGCCCACGGTGGAGATTCACACCGTAGGTGCCGGCGGGGGCTCTATAGCGCGCCTCGACGAGGGCGGAGCCCTGCGCGTGGGGCCCGAGAGCGCGGGCGCCGACCCGGGGCCCATCTGTTACGGCAGGGGCGGGAAGGAGCTTACCGTCACAGACGCAAACCTCTTTTTAGGCCGGCTTGACGAGGAGTACTTCTTAGGCGGGAGGATGCGCCTTAAGGTAGAGCCCGTAAAAGAGGCCCTTACGCGCCTTGCCCGTAAGCTCGGCCTTACGCCCTACGAGGTGGCCGAGGGGATAGTCCGCGTGGTTAACGCCAACATGGAGCGGGCGCTTAAGCGCGTCTCGGTCGAGCGCGGGTACGACCCGTCGCAGTTTACGCTCGTCTCTTTCGGCGGGGCCGGCGGTCTGCACGCGGCCCAGCTGGCCGAGAGGCTCCGGATAAGGCGCGTGCTCGTGCCCGCTCACGCGGGTCTGCTCTCGGCGCTGGGCATGCTTAGGGCCGACGCCCTAAGGGAGGCCTCGAGGACGGTTCTGTTAACCGAGCCCGGAGCGGCCTCGCTCGAGCCGGTCTTTAGGGAGCTCGAGCGGAAGCTTCTTGACGAGATGGCGGCGGAGGGTTTCGGCAAAGAGGAGGTGCAGCTCGAGCGGCTCGTCGACGCCCGCTTTAAAGGCCAGTCGTACGAGCTTACGCTGCCCTTTAGCCCCGACTATCCCGAGCGCTTCGCCGAGCTGCACGAGCGGCTCTACGGCTACCGCCACGACGCGCCCGTCGAGCTTGTTAACCTCCGCGTCCGTGCCCGGGCGAGCCGGCCTAAACCTCCCCTGCCGAGCCTGCCTAAAGGCGGGAAGAGCCCTCCGCCCGGGGCGCTTTTAAAGCAGAAGCGCGTTTTTTTCGAGGGGAGCTTTTTAGAGCTCCCGGTCTACGACCGGGGTAAGCTGCTGGCCGGTAACGAGCTACCTTCGCCGTGTCTGGTCGTCGAGTACGACTCGACGACTTTCGTCCCGCCGGGCTGGAGCGTAAAGGTGGACGCACTGGGTAACCTTCTGCTTGAGAGGTAACGCACCGTTAACCTTTTACTAACGCACCGCTAACCTTAAGGTTCCACACTAATACCCGTAGAGAAAAAAAGGAGGTGAAAGCGATGAAAGGGAAAAAGGCGCTGCTGGCAAGCGCGCTGTTTATAAGCTCCATTGTAGCATACAACTGCGGCGGTGGCGGCGGAGGCGGTGACGCTACGGCCACCACCGGCACGACCACGGCTACCGTACCCTTGTCGGTTTACGTAACCGACGCGCCCGTAGACCCGACTAAGGACATCTCCGTTTTAGAGACCACCGTTTACGAGGTCTACCTCTGTGAGAGCGTAGACCCTAACGCGGGATGCGTGAACCCCGTTCAGGTTTTTAGCGACGCCAACGGCGTTACGGTCGACCTTACCAACCTCGAGGACGTTCTCCACTTTATAGACACCTCTCAGGTTCCCGAAGGCACCTACGGCGGTCTTATGGTGGTAGTCTCTAAGACCGGTACGGTAGTTTACCAAGGCCTGCCCGGTACCTACACCATTGACCCCATCTATCAAGACCCCACCGTTACGCGGGTAGATTGCACCGACGACCGTTGTAGCATTATAGTTACGGGCTCCATACAGCCGGCGATAAACAACAAGCTCGCGGTGGACTTCGACCTGAAGAACTTCAGCATAGACTGCAGCTCCGACGGGCAGCAGAGCTCGTGCACCGTACAGAAGCTCGTCGTGGTAGCTAACCCCGTTACCGACCCGGCGGTCTACAAGCGGTTTGAGATGTACGGCGTCGTAGACCCCAAGAGCGTAAGCGGAGACACCTTTACCGTAGAGTGGAAAGGACTCCAGTTTAAGGCTCAGGTGACGGCCCAGACGAGGTGTGAGTTTAACTACCGCTACTACGGCGGTCAAGGCGAGTACTACACCAAGGGTGCCGACTGTGCGACTACCTTACAGAACAAGTTCCAGAATCAGGTCTGCCTCGAGCTTTACGTATTAGGCGACCCCTCTAACCCCGACCAGACGCTCGAGGTTTTAAGGTTTGAGACCAAAGAGCCTAAAAAGTGCGGTCTTACCACCAGCAGCTATGTCTCGTCCGACGACTACTACTACTCGGTCGAGGTTAAGGCTTACGTTGACGCGGTTAACCCCGAGACTAACACCTTTACCATGTCCGTAGGCCAAGAGCCTTACTCCATAAACTTTACCGTAGAGGTAAACGACGCCACTTACTGCGAGTTTGACTACGTAGACGAAGAGTTTTACGTCTACGGCACCGACTGCATAAACTTCGTCTCGCCGGGCATGCTCGTGGAGGTTAAGGGCTACGTTGAGCTCGACAAGAGCAACCTCCCGAGCGAGGTCTACCTCGTGGCCACTAAAGTAGAGCAGGAGGACTACTACGAAGACGACGAGTACAACTCTAACTACAACGACAACGCTAACGACAACTACGAGGACGACGAGAACTCCAACTCTTAAAAAGCCTCCCCCACCCCCTTCTCCCTTCCTTTTTTCTCTTTTTGCGTCAAACTGAAAAGTAGATGAGGGCGCTCCTCGTTTTTGCGCTTTTCGTTACCGCCGTTGAAGCTTCTCCTTTAGAAGAGATACAGCACCTGCTGGAGAAGCTTAAGCGTACCCCTCCCGAGGAGCGCTACAAGGTAATGAACGAGATAAAGCTCCGCATAAGGGCGATGAGAAGCCACGAGAGGGAGGAGGCTATAAGGCACCTCTACCGCGCTCTTACCGGGCGTGAACCGCCTAAAGAGAAACTGCCCGTAAGACGGCGGAAAGCCGCCGAGAAGCCCTACAAGAGGGAAGAGAAGCTCGTAAAAGAGGTGCCCGAGCCCGAAGAGCGGACCGAGCTTACGCGGGAGTACGAAGTTGAGGAGAGAACGGAGGTAGCAGAAGAACGCGAGGTTGAGGAACGGACCGAGATAGCAGAAGAACGGGACGTTGAGGAGCGGACCGAAGTAGTAGAAGAGCGCGAGGTGGAAGAACGCACGGAAGTGGTCGAAGAGCGCGAGGTCGAAGAACGGACGGAGATAGCCGAAGAGCGGGAGGTGGAGGAGCGCACGGAAGTAGTTGAGGAGCGGGAGGTCGAGGAGCGCACCGAGGTAGCCGAGGAGCGGGAGCTACCCGAGCCGGAAGAGCGCGAGGAGCCTGAAGAGAGAGAGGAACGCGAAGAAAAAGGAGAACGCGAACGGGACTGATATACTTAGGTCTTAAATGATGAGAAAGCGGGCGGTGCTTCTGGCGGCCGGAGCTCTCGTCGGTTTTCAAGACTCGGACCTCGACGGTGTGCCGGACGAGGTAGACCGGTGCCCGGACACGCCGCTGCTGGCGGTGGTGGACCGTTGGGGCTGCCCTGTAGAGAGGGAGTTTCGCGACGTTTTTGAGCGCGGCCGGAAAAAACGCGTCCGCTACTACTTAAAGCTCGGCTTCTCACACTCAAAAGACAAAGGCTACGAGAGTAACGCCCTGACGCTCTCGCTGGCCGTCTCGAGAAAGCCTTTTTACGCTTCTTACTCTACGCGCTACTACGCTTACTACCCGTACGCACCCGGCGAGGGGCTTGGCGACAGCTCGCTGTACCTGAGCTACCGTAAAACCTTCTCCCGTACGCTGAGCGTCTTTGGCTTTAGGCTAAAGCTCCCGACCGGCAGGAAAGGCATAAGCACCCGCAGGGTCTCTTACGCTCCTTCCGTATTTTTAGACTACTTCTCGCCCGCCGGCTGGGACGCGTTCCTCTACGCGAGCTACACCTTTAAAGCGGGTAACGACGCGCTTTTCTTGTCGCCCGGTTTAGGGTACGAGTTTACGGACCGGCTTTACGCGAGCTTGTCGTTGGACTTGTCCGAGAACGCCTCGGGCTCTTTCGAGCGCTACGCCACGGTCTTTTTTATGCTCGACCTTACCGATAGACTTTACGTTACCGCTACCTTGAGTAAAGGCCTAAGCCCGGACGCGCTCGACAGGAGCCTGTCGGTCAAGCTGGGCGTAAGGTTTTAGACTAAAATTTAAATTTTATGGAACTGTTTTTCTTCGTCGACGTTTACGCCGACCGCGAGCTTATAGACTACTACATCGTTAACTTTACGCTCGAGGACCCTTCGAGCGTCGAGCTGTCTACGCACGCGGGTAAGTACTACGTGCGCGGCATAAAAGACCTCGAGAGGTTTAAAAGGTCCGTAAAGAGGGCCGTCCTCTCCGAGCTGGGCGAGAAGGTAGGCGAGTACGAAACGCTGGAGGAGGCTTTAAAAGAAGCTTACGAGCGGGCGGTCTCGGAAGCGATTAGCCGCGGGGCTAAAGAGATAGTCCCGGCCGTAGGGTTCTGCAACCCGCCGCCCGAGCTGATAAAGGAGGTCTTTCCGCTCCCTTACGCGTTTGACCCCTTTCCCGAGAACCTCGAGGCTTACCTCGACGAGCTGGCAAAAAAGGTAACGGGGGAGCTCAGGCAGAGGCTACAGGATGAAGACGAGCTCTCTTTCTGAGCTTCTGGAAGAGCTCACGCCTAAAAGAATCGTCGAGGAGCTGGACAAGTTCGTCGTAGGGCAGGAAGAGGCTAAGCGTGCCGTAGCCGTGGCGTTAAGAAACCGCTGGCGCCGTCAGCGTCTGCCCGAGCACCTCCGCGACGAAGTCGTCCCTAAAAACATCCTCCTCATCGGCCCCACGGGCGTAGGTAAGACGGAGATAGCCCGCCGTCTGGCCGCGCTCATAAAAGCCCCCTTCGTAAAGGTGGAAGCTACGCGCTACACCGAGGTAGGCTACGTGGGCCGTGACGTAGAGAGCATGGTAAGGGAGCTCGTCGAGGCGGCCTTTCAGATGGTAAAGGCCGAGAAGGTGAAAGAGGTAAGGGAGCGGGCCCGTCGTCTGGCCGAGGAACGGCTTTTAGACTATCTGGTCCCCCAGCAGTTGAGCTTTAACGCCCGGGAGCCTAAAAACTACGCTAAGCGCGAAGAGCTCAGGCAGAAGCTCAGAAGCGGCGAGCTGGACGAGAGGGTGGTAGAGATAGAGGTAAAAGAGAAGAGCTTCCCCGTGGTGGGCGTGCCGCCCGGGCTGGAGGAGCTCGAGAGCCAGCTAAGGGAGCTCCTCTCGGGCCTCGTTTCCCAGCGCAGAAGGCGCAAACTTAAGGTAAAGGAAGCGTTAAAGCTGCTCGAGCAGGAGGAGGCCGAGAAGCTCATAGACGAGGAAGAGGTGGCCCGCGAGGCCGTTTACCGGGCCGAGAACTTCGGGATAATCTTTATAGACGAGCTGGACAAGATAGCCGTAAAGACGCCGGGCGCAGGGCCCGGCGTCTCGAGGGAAGGGGTACAGCGCGACCTGCTTCCCATCCTCGAGGGCACTACCGTAAACACGCGTTACGGGCCCGTAAGGACGGACCACATCCTCTTTATAGGGGCGGGGGCTTTCCACGTGGCCAAGCCCTCCGACCTGATGCCCGAGCTTCAGGGCCGCTTCCCTATACGTGTGGAGTTAAAGCCTTTAACGAAAGAGGACTTTAAGCGCATACTCGTCGAGCCTAAAAACGCTTTAGTAAAGCAGTACCGGGAGCTGCTAAAGACCGAGGGCGTTTACTTAGAGTTTACCGACGACGCCGTAGAGGAGATAGCGCGCGTAGCGGAAGAGGTAAACGCCCGTACCGAGAACATAGGCGCCCGTAGACTCCACACGGTTATGGAGAAGCTCCTCGAGGACATATCCTTCAACGCACCCGAGATGAAGGGCCAGACGGTCGTTATAGACGCCCGGTTCGTCCGCGCTAAGCTCGGCGAGCTCGTAAAGGACGAGGAGCTAAGCAGGTACGTTCTGTAGGGAGGTGCGGCCGTGATTAAGAAGCTTATGATTGTAGGCGGGGAGTTTAGAGACGCGCCGGAAAAGATTAAGGTCGTCTACCCGTACGACGGGCGCGTGGTAGGCGAGGTGCCCAAAGGGACCGAGGAGCACGCGCGCGAGGCCGTTGAGAAGGCCAAAGAAGGGCTGAAAAAGCTCGCCGCCCTTACCGCCTACGAGCGGTACCGCTTCTTAAGCGAGGCGGCGCGCCTGCTCGAGCAGCGGGCCGAGGAGTTTGCCCGTACGCTCGTGCTCGAGGTGGGAAAAACCATACGTGAAGCGCGGACGGAGGTCCAGCGGGCCGTCCAGACGCTCCTGTTTGCCGCCGAAGAGGCAAAGCGGATAAACGGCGAGACTTTCCCTTTAGACGCCCACCCCAACGGTAAAGGGAAAGTAGGCTTTTACGTAAGGGTGCCCGCGGGCGTAGTGGCGGCCATAACGCCGTTTAACTTCCCGTTGAACCTGTCCATGCACAAAGTGGCGCCCGCCTTGGCCGCGGGCTGTCCCGTGGTGCTGAAGCCCTCCGAGCGGACGCCCCTTACGCCCCTCATGCTCGGCGAGCTGCTCCTCGAGGCCGGCGCGCCTCCCGAGGCCGTCTCCGTTATACCCGGCTACGCCGACGTGGGGAGGGCCATAACCACGCACCCCGACGTTAGGGTGGTCTCGTTTACCGGCAGCCGTAAGGTGGGCGAGATTATAGCCCGTCAGGCCGGGATAAAGAAGCTGGTGCTCGAGCTCGGCTCGAACTCCGCAATAATTCTGCACGAGGACGGGAGCGTCGAGAAGGCCGTGGAGAAGACGGTTCAGGGCGGGTTTGCCATCGCCGGTCAGGTCTGCATATCGGTCCAGCGCGTGTTCGTTCACGAGAAGCTCTTCGACGAGTTCGTAGCAAAGCTAAAGGAGCGCGTCGCCCGGCTTAAGGTGGGCGACCCTATGGACGAGAGCACCGACGTGGGGCCGCTCATAGCGCCTTCCGAGCTCGAGCGGGTGCTCGAGTGGATAAAGGAAGCCGAGAGGATGGGCGCTAAGGTGGAGCTCGGCGGCGAGCCGGTTAAAGACGCGCCTCTCCTGACGCCTACGGTCGTCTCGCTCGTTCCTAAAGAGGCGAAGCTGTTTAAGGAGGAAGCCTTCGCTCCCGTGGTGGCGGTTAACCCTTACCGCGAGCTCGACGAGGCGATAGAGGCCGTTAACGCCTCCGAGTACGGGCTTCAGGTGGGCGTGTTTACGCGCGACGTAAAGGTGGCTTGGCGGTGCATAAAGGAGATTGAGGCCGGGGGCGTGCTTATAAACGAGGGGCCTACCTTTAGGGCGGACCACATGCCTTACGGCGGGGTTAAGTACTCGGGCGTGGGGCGCGAAGGCCCCAAGTTCGCCATAGAAGACTACACGGAGATAAAGACCGTCGTCTTCGACCTGTCGTGATAGTGACGCTCGAGGAGCTTCTTAAGAGGCTGGAGCCTTTAAGAAAGGCCGGTAAGAAGGTCGTCTTTACCAACGGCTGCTTCGACCTGCTTCACGCCGGCCACGCGGACTACCTGAGCCGCGCTAAAGAGCTCGGCGACGTGCTCGTCGTCGGGCTTAACTCCGACGACTCGGTCCGCCGGCTTAAGGGTCCCGGGAGGCCCGTTCTGCCTCAGGAGATGAGGGCTTACCTGCTTAGCCAGCTAAAGCCCGTCGACTTCGTGGTCGTCTTCGACGAGGACACGCCCGAGAGGCTCATAAGGGCCGTAAGGCCCGACGTACTCGTTAAGGGCGGCGACTGGCCGCTCGAGAAGGTCGTCGGGCGGGCCTTCGTCGAGAGCTACGGCGGGAAGGTTCTCACGCTGCCGTTCCGTTACGACGTCTCTACGAGCAAGATAATAAAGACGGTGCTGGAGCGCTACTGTGATAAGTAGGCGCGTTCTTCTCCACGGCTGGGGCTTTACGCCCTCGGTCTTCTCGTCGTTCCGCGGCTTTAAGCCTTACCTTACGGACGGGCCCTTTAGAAGCTGGTACGAGCTCGTGGCCCGTCTGGCCTCCCGGCTCGACCGCGGGCACGAGGTGGTGGGCTGGTCCATGGGCGGGGCGGTGGCCGTGCTGCTGGCTTACTTCTTCCCGAAGAAGGTAAGCAGGCTCGTGCTCGTAGGGACCAGCCCGTTTTTCGGCGGCGCTTGGGAGAAGAAGAACTTACGGGCCTTTAAGGCCCGTCTTAAGAGGGAGGGCGTAGGCTTTTTTCACAAACTGGCGGTGGGGAGGGAGCTCGAGGCGCCGCCGCTCGAGCTTTTAACGGGCTACCTCGAGGCTTTTCTCGAGCTCGACCTGAGGCCTCTGCTCCCGCACTTAAGGCACGAGGTGGTCGTCGTGCAAGGGTTGGACGACGCGGTGGTGCCGGTTAAGGAGGCTTACGCGCTTAAGCGTCTGTTAAAAAGGTCTAAATTAATTCTTCTCCCGGGCGGACACCTGCCTATAGGTCATGAGGCGGAGCTTGACCGACTACTTTACCAGAGCGGCTGAGAGCTACGAGCGGTGGGCCCTACCGCAGAGAGAGAGCGCGCGCAGGCTCGTGGCGTTCGTAAGACCCTACGGGCTTACGCTGGACCTCGGGTGCGGTACGGGCTTCGTCTCGGAGGCGGCGGTTAACGCGCTCCCGGTGGGGCTGGACCGCTCGGAGGGGATGCTCCGCGTCTACAGGCGCCGCTTCCCGCTGGCGGTTAGAGGCGAGCTGGAGGCGCTGCCTTTTAAAGAGAAGAGCTTTGAGTTCGTGCTCTCGAACTTCTCGCTTCACTGGGGTAACTGGGAGAGGGGCCTTAAAGAGGCGCTCCGCGTAGCGCGCAGGGCCGTGGGCGTGGCCCTGCCCGTGGAGGGGAGCCGTACCTTCTCGTCTTTCCCGTTTCCTAAGGCCGAGGAGGTGCTGAGGCGCTTTCCGGGGGAGCACTTCCTGCTCGAGCTTCCCATCCCGTTTGAGGGTCTCGAGCTGGTTAGGTTCTTCCACTACACGGGCACGTCGGTCTACGAAGGGAAAAAAACGCCGTCGGTGTCGGAGCTAAAGAGGCGGCTGCCCACCTTTAAGGACGCTTTCTTTAAGGTGCTCTACCTTAAAATTGAGTTATGATTCCGTACGAGCAGGTCTCGGACGTAACGGCGGAGGCCGGGATAAGGCTAAGGGCTCCGAGCTTGGAGGAGCTTTTCTGCGGCGCGCTTCTGGCTACTTTTAACGAGATAACGGAGCTGTCCAAGGTGGAGCCTAAGGAGGAGAAGACGCTCGAGGTGACGGGCGTTATGCCTTTCCTGCTTGCCGACCTTATAAACGCGGCGCTTCTGCTTCACGAGCGCGACAAGTTCGTCCCGCGGAGCTGCGAGGTGCTCGAGCTTACGCCCGAGAAGGTTAAGGTAAAGCTTAAGGGCGAGCGGTTCGACCCGAGCAGGCACGAGCCTAAGACGGTTATAAAGGCGGCCACTTACTACCGCCTCCGCGTCGAGAAAAAGGACGGGGAGTACGAGGCGGAGGTGATATTCGACGTATGAGAAGCAGAGCGGCGCTCGCTCTTCTGGTAGGGACGGACTTGGTGGGCGGCATTCTTGCGGGTCTGCTGCTGGGCGCGGGCTTCGACTGGGCCATGGAGCACTGGGCGGGCGTTAAGACGGGCCCGTGGGGGCTTATGGTCTTTTTCCTGCTGGGCGTGGTGGCGGGGTTTAAGAACGCCTACGAGGACCTAAAGCGTCTCGAGCGGCTACCTTCTGAGGAGGGCGAAGGTAAGGCCGACGAGGTTCTGGACGACGGAGAAGAGGGCGGAGGGGAGGGCCGCAAGGGGCGAGAAGAACTTTAGCGCCAGCACCGTCGAGAGGCCCGAGTTCTGCATCCCGACCTCCACGGCTACGGTAACGGCCCGCTTCTCGTCGAGGCCAAAAAGCTTGGCCAGAGCGTACCCGCTTAGAAAGCCCAGAACGCAGTGCAGGGTTACGCCTAAAAGGAGCGGGATGCTGAGCTGTCGTAGCGCCTCGCGGTTAAGCGCTACCACGAGGCCTACGATGAAGGCGACGGTTGAGAAAGCCGTAACCTCTACCGCCCGTAAGGGCGGTCTTAACTTAAAAAGCTCTTTTAAAAAGAAGCCTAAGCTGAGCGGAGCCACGGCTACCTTGAGGGCCGTCAGCGCCATGCCCCAGAAGGGGACCTCCAGCTTAAAGCCCGCGTAGAGGTAGACGAGGGTAGGCGTGGCCAGTGGGGAGACGAGCGTAGAGAGAACGGTGGAGCTTACCGAGAGGGGCAGGTCGCCGCGGGCTAAAAAGGTCACGAGGTTGGAGGCGGTCCCGCCCGGCGCGCTCCCGACGAGGAGGAAGCCTAAAGTGAGCTCGGGTCCGAGGTTAAAAAGCTTTGCGCTTAAAAGCGCAAGCGGTGGCATGAGCCCGTACTGGAGAACGAGCGCTAAAAGGGGCGCGTAGGGCTTACGCTTTAAAAAGCTGAGCTCCTCCCTCTCGAGTACGAGGCCCATAGAGAGCATGACGAGTGCCAGCAGCCAGCTTACGAAGGGCTTAAAGGGTAGAAACAGCTCCGGCAGCGCGTAGCCGGCTAAGGCTGAAAGGAGAAGAAGGGGCGGGTAGAGGTAGGGGCTCATCCGAGCAGCAGCCGGTAGAGAAGCTCGAGCGGCGGGTAGATGAGCCGCTGGAGAACGCCGGTTACGAGAAGCAGGGTGATAAAGAGAAAGCCGTACGGCTCGTAGCGGTAAAAGAGCTCCCAGTAGCGGTAGGAGAGGAAGCTCATGAGGGCTTTGCTGCCGTCTAAGGGCGGTATGGGTACGGCGTTAAAGAGGGCGAGAACGAGGTTTATAAGGACCGCTTTCGCGGTAAATATTAAGAGCGGGACCACGAGCGTCTCGGCCAGATAGGGGGGCACCTCGTACAGAAGCGTCCTCAGCAGGCGGTTGGCTGCGGCGAAGAGGACGGCAAGCAGGAAGTTGGCCGTAATGCCGGCTATAGAGACTAAGAACATCCCTTTCCTTAGGTCGCGGAAGTTGGCGGGGTTTACGGGCACGGGCTTGGCCCAGCCGAAGAGGATGGGCGAGCCTAAGAGCATGAGCAGGGCCGGCAGCAGGAGCGTGCCCACGGGGTCTATGTGGGGTAAGGGGTTTAGCGTCAGCCGTCCGGCCTCTTTAGGCGTGGGGTCGCCCATCTTGTAGGCCACCCATCCGTGGGCCACCTCGTGGAGGATGACGGCGACCATTAAGGCGGGGATGCTGAGCGCCAGCTCTTGGAGGGTGCCGCCCGTCATTTAACTAATTCTATAAAATAATCTCATGCGCTGGAGCAGGTACTTCCTCTACACGAGTAAAGAAGAGCCCGCGGAGGCCGAGGCTCCCTCCCACCGGCTGCTTCTAAAGGCGGGCTTTATAAAGCAGGTGGCCGCGGGCATCTACGAGCTTCTCCCGCCGGCGCTGCGCGTGCTAAAAAAAATCGAGGGCGTGGTGAGGCGGGAGATGGACCGGAGCGGGGCGCAGGAGCTTCTGCTTACGGTCTTAAACCCCAAGGAGCTCTGGCTCGAGACGGGTAGGTGGGACGCTTACGGGGACGAGCTTTTTAAGCTTAAAGACCGTCACGGGAGGGAGTACTGCCTCGGCCCTACGCACGAGGAGGAGATTACGGACCTTATAAGAAAGACGGTCCGCTCGTACCGGCAGCTGCCGCTGCTTCTTTACCAGATACAGGTTAAGTTCCGCGACGAGAAGAGGCCGCGTTTCGGCCTTATAAGGGCCCGCGAGTTTATCATGAAGGACGCCTACTCGTTCGACGCGGACGAGGAGTCGGCGGAGCTCTCTTACGAGAGCATGCGCTTTGCCTACGAGCGGATATTTAAAAAGCTCGGGCTTAAGGTGGTCGTGGCCGAGGCCGACGTGGGGCAGATAGGCGGTAAGCTCTCGCACGAGTTTATAGCCCTCACGCCTTACGGGGAGGCTAAGCTCGCCTACTGCGAGAGCTGCTCTTACGCGGCCAACGCGGAGGTCGTGCCCGTAAACGACGCGCGCGTCTGGGAAGAGGAGGAGAGACCTTTAAAGGAGGTGGAGACGCCGGGCGTAAGGACGATAGAGGAGCTGGCGCGCTTTTTAGGCGTCGAGAAGGAGAGAATCGTGAAGGCCGTGGTTTACGCGGTAAAGGGCGAGCCGGTGGTGGTCTTTATACGAGGCGACCGGGAGGTGGACGAGAACAAGCTCGAGAAGCTGCTGGGGACGGACGAGTTCAGGCTGGCCACGGACGAGGAGGTGAGGAGGTTTTTCGGCACCGAGCGCGGCTTTATAGGCCCGGTGGGGCTTAAGGAGGGGACGCGCGTCTTCTGGGACCGCTCGGTGGAAGGGATAAAGAACGCGGTGGTGGCCTTTAACGAGCCGGACAAGCACCTCGTTAACGCCAACCCGGGAAGGGACTTCAGCTACGGCCCGTTCGTCGACCTTGCACAGGTACGCGAGGGTGACGCCTGCCCGCGCTGCGGCGAGCCTTTACGCCTCGAGCGGGGTCTCGAGCTCGGCCACACTTTCCTGCTCGGGACGCGCTACTCCGAGCCCATGAAGGCCTACTTTACCGACCGCGACGGGAGAGAGAAGCCCGTCGTTATGGGCTGTTACGGGATAGGCATCTCGCGCGTGCTGGCGGCCATAGTGGAGCAGCATCACGACGAGAAGGGGATAAAGTGGCCTACGCGCGTAGCCCCGTTTGAGCTTCTAATTATCCTGCTTAACCCTAAAGACGAGGAGCTTACGCGCGTAGCCGAGGAGCTCTACCGCGAAGCCCTCGCGGAAGGTCTCGAGGTTCTCTACGACGACCGGGACGAGAGGGCCGGCTTTAAGTTCGCCGACGCGGACCTCGTGGGCATACCTTACCGGCTCGTGGTGGGCAAAAAAGTTAAAGAGGGGTCGGTGGAGCTCCAGAGCCGGCTCACGGGCGAGCGCTGGGAGCTCCCGCTTAACGAGGCCGTAAGCTTCGTAAAGAGAAAGGTGGAAGAGGACAAGCGGTGAGAAGGCTCGTGGCACTGGCCGGGCTGCCCGGGAGCGGGAAGTCGACGCTGGCCCGGGCGCTGGCCGAGCGGTTTAACTACGCGTGGGTGCGCAGCGACGCTGTTAGAAAAGAGCTGGCCGGCAGGTCGCCGTACGAGAAGCTCGAGGAGCGGTTTTACGACGAGCAGTTTACCGAGCGCGTGTACGAGGAGCTTTTAAGGCGTGCCGGCCGGCTGATAAAAGAGGGCAGGCCCGTGGTGCTCGACGCAACTTTTTCGAAGCGGCGGTGGCGGGAGGTGCTTAAAAAGACCTTTCCCGAGGTTCTTTTAGTTTGGCTCACCGTAAGGCCGGAGGAGGCCGTAAGGAGGCTAAGGACGCGCGGACGCGACGTCTCGGACGCGGACGAGGAGGTGTTTAAGAAGCTATTAAGCTCGGCCGAGCCGCCCGAGCCCGGCGAGGCGGTCTTTTTAGACGCCAACGGCCCTAAGGAGGAGGTCTTTAAGAGGCTTACGGAGCTTCTAAGCGATGAAGGGCTGCCCGTACACGAGGGCGGGTAGGCTCGTCTTCCTGCCCGTCTGGAAGGCCGTAAGGCCGCTCTTTAAGGCGCTCGTTAAGATAGAGGCGGAAGGGCTCGAGCGCGTGCCCGAAGGGCCGTGCATAGTGGCGGCTAACCACCGCTCTAACCTCGACCCGCCGGTCTTAAACGCCGTCTTTCCCGAGCCGCTCTTTTTCTTAGCAAAAGAGGAGCTTTTTAAAGGGCCTTTGGGGCTCGTGATGCCGCACCTCAGGACGCTGCCCGTCCGTAAGGGGCTGCAGGACGCCAAGACGCTCGAGCGGGCGCTCGAGCTTTTAAGCCGCGGCTGCAAGCTGGCGATTTTCCCCGAAGGCATGCGGGCGCCCCCGGGCACCTTTTTAAGGCCTAAGCCGGGCGTGGGCCTGCTGGCGGTAAAGAGCGGTATGCCCGTCCTGCCCGTGCTGATAGAGGGGACGGACCGGGTGCTGCCGCGGGGGGCTTACGTGCCGAGGCCGCACCGGGGCGTGAGGGTGGTCGTGGGAGAGCCCTTAAGCTTTAAGGGGCTGCCTCATAAAAAGGAGGTTTACCGCGAGGTGGCCGAGAGGGTTATGGAGGCGGTAAAGGCGCTGGCGGCTCGAGAGCCAGCGCGTACAGGTAAACCTCCTTAACGCCTGCGGCCTTAAGGACGCGGGCCGCCTCGACGGCCGTAGAGCCGGTGGTAAGAACGTCGTCAAAGAGTACCACGCGCTCTAAAGTCCCGAGGGCCTTAAAGGCGTCTCTGACGCGCCGCTCGCGCTCTTCTTTCTTAGCTCCGGCCAGCGGGCGGGCGTAGCGGACGCGCTTTAGAAGCTTTAGCGCTGGCAGACCCGCACACTTAAGCATGAGCTCGTTGTGGTCAAAGCCGCGGCGCCACCGGCGGAGAAAGTGCGTAGGGACGAAGGTGACGAACGGTACGCCCAGCTCGTCGAGGTAGCTCTTAAGGTGTCTGCGGAAGCGCTCCGCCAGCTCGCAGGCTAAAGGCTTTACGCTTTTAAACTTTATCAGCTTAACGGCTTCCCTGAGCGCACCTTCGTATAGGGCGAAGTACTCAAGCCCGTCAAGCCCGGGCAGCTCGGGCGGCTCGTAGAAGCTCTCGGCCGGCCTTACCGAGAGGAGACAGCTTCTACACAGGTAGCCCTGAGTCTCGGGCTTAAAGGTTTTACCGCAGTGAAGACAGCTGCGCTCGGTAAGTAGCAGCGCGTCGAGTAGACGGGCTATCAACCCACCACCTCGTAGCGGCGGCCTTTAAACTTTACGCCCAGACGGCGGGCGAGCTTCTCCACCTCTCCCAGCTTAACGCCGTCGTAGTCTACGGCGGTTACGGTTACGTCAAAGCCGAGCTTTTTAGCCTCTTTTATAAACTCGAGCACTTTCTTAAAGGCGTCCTTCTGGACGGGCCGGCAGACGCGCTCGTAGGTCTCGGCGTCGGGGGCGTTTAGGCTTACGGAGAAGGCGTCCACGAGCCCTTTAAGCTCTTTAAGCCGCTCTTTAGGCAGGAAGGTAAACAGAAGTCCGTTGGTGTCTACGCGTACGCGTCGGGCTCCTCTCTCTTTAAAGGCTTTTGCTAAAGTCTTTAGCGCGTCGAAGCGGAGCGTGGGCTCGCCGTAGCCGCAGAAGACGAGCTCGTCGTAGGCCGAGGGGTCTTTGACGAGCCGGAGCACTTCCTCCACCGAGGGGTCGCGCTCCACCCAGACCCAGTGGCCCTTTACCCAGAAGTTCCGGTCGCGCTCGCGCTGACAGAAGGCGCAGTGGAGGTTACACCGGTTGGTGAGGTTTACGTAGAGCTTGTTGTTAATCTCGTACACTACCGCGTTTTTTTTTACCTGAGGGCCGAGGTTGAAGAGGTTTTTGGCGTTCTGCGTGGTCATACGGTCGACGTCTTCTAAGGAGGTGTTGGGCAGGAGCTCGGCCAGCACCTCGGCCGTGTAGAAGATGTTGGTGGGTTTGTTGGGCTTGCCGCGTACCGGCTGGGGGGCTAAAAAGGGTGCGTCGGTCTCGAGGAGTATCCGGGAGGTGGGCGTCCGCTTGACGACCTCCCTGAGCCTCTCGGCGTTTCTGTAGGTAATTATGCCCGAGTAGGAGATGTAAAAGCCCATCTCCACGGCCCGCCTCATCGTCTCGTACGAGCCGGTAAAGCAGTGCAGGACGCCGCCCACCTCGTAGGCTTTCTCTTCTTCCAGTACGCGGAGCGTCTCTTCTTCTGCCTCTCTCATGTGTACAACGAGCGGCAGGCCTAACCTCCGGGCCAGCCGAATCTGCTCCCTAAAGACGCGCTCTTGGTTCTCTTTAGAGGCGTAGTTTTTGTAAAAGTCGAGACCCGTCTCGCCTACGGCTCTTACTTTAGGGTGGCGGGCCACCTCCTCGAGCCAAGCGAGGTCTTCGTCCGTCACGCGGTCGGCCTCGTGCGGGTGGAAGCCTACGGCTATAAAGACCTTGGGGTGTTCGGCGAGTTTAAGGGCGTTTTTTATCGTCTTCCGGTCGAAGCCGACGTTTATTAGATACTCTAACCTCTCGTCGTTTAGAGCCTCGAGCCGGTCCTGCTCTTTAAGAAGGTCGAGGTGGCAGTGCGTGTCTATCACGGCAAGTATCTAAATATAACTCAGCCGACGAGCCCTGCCTCTTTTAAAAACGACGCCGACCGGTCTAAGGCGGGAAAGAGGGGCTTGGTGGTAAGCAGGTGGCCCACGGCGTTGTTAGCCAGCGCCCTCTCCGAAGGAGGCTCGAGGTAAAACGCGTTTTTTAGGTCGCGCGTGATGCAGACGAGGGCGGCGGGCAGGAAGAGAAGCTCCCACAGCTCGAGCCGAGCGTGCATGCCGCCTAAAAGCCTAAGCTCCACCTCCTGCTTAAGGTCCGCCTTTAGGCGTAGCCGCCTGCGGGTAAGCTCGAGAAGCGTAAAGAGCGCGCCGTAGAAGCGTAAGTACCGCCGGTAGCCCGAGAGCAGCTCCATAAGAAAGAGCTCGAGCCTCCGGAGCTTGGCCCTGCCGTAAAGCTTGCGGTAAAAGCCGAGCTCCGTATCGAGGTACCACGAGACGGTCTTAAACAGCTGCTGCTCCGTAAAGACGGCTAACAGGGAGCGCTGACGGGCCGAGAGCCCGTCGCTCCCGTACGGGAGGTTGAGAAAGCGTACCTCTTCTCTAAAGACGCAAGTAGGAACCGGAGGCGGGTTTTTAAGCTCTAAAAACGAGAAGACGGCCTCGTAGCGGTTAAGCCCGTAGGCCCGTCGCGTCAGAAAGAGCAGCCTCAAAGTAGAAACTCCGTCTCTTCGAAAGCTCTGCCGACTTTAAGCACCTTACCCCTTACGCGTGCCACGAGCAGCCTCTCGGTCTCGTGCTCTACGAGCGGCCCGAGCTTCGTAATTACTTCCTCAAGGCTCTCGGCCTGAAGCAGGAAGACGCTAAGCTGGTGGTGCTCGCCGGAAGCTTTAGAGAGCGTCCTTACCTTCGAGCGCCTCCTCTCGTCCGACAGGTCGTACGCTACCACGAACGACGGCACGGCCCACCTCCTACAGAACGACGAAAGCCGTAGGCTCTACAGGGTAGCCCTTAAAAAAGTCTATACCCTTAACCGGGTACATAAACACGCGGTCCGTTTTCGGGTTTACGAGCTTTTTAAGCTCGTTTAGCAGCCGCTCGGCCTCCCTCTGCGAGAGCCCGCGGACGAAAAAGACGCTCAGCTGTACCCTGTAGCCGTAGTTCGAGAGCAGACGGGCTACTTTGTTACGCACCTCCTCGCGCGAGACGTCGTAGGCCACCAGCCAGTCCATATTTATATCTTATGAACGCACAGCTTACGCCCATGCTGGCGCAGTACCAACGGCTTAAGTCCGAGTACCCGGACTGCCTGCTTTTTTTCCGTCTCGGCGACTTTTACGAGCTGTTTTACGAAGACGCGCTCGTGGGCTCTAAGGAGCTCGGGCTCGTACTTACCTCCCGGCCGGCGGGGAAGGGCCGCGAGCGGATACCCATGTGCGGCGTGCCCTACCACTCGGCCCAGAGCTACATCCAGAAGCTCGTAAACAAGGGCTACAAGGTGGCCATATGCGAGCAGGTAGAGGACCCGGCTAAAGCAAAGGGTCTGGTAAAGCGGGAGGTCGTCCGCGTCGTCACGCCGGGCACCTTCTTCGAGAAAAGCGACGGCGGCCTCGCCGCCGTCTACTTTAAGGGCCGCTACGCCTACGCGGGGTACTTAAACTTAGCCGTAGGCGAGTTTATCGGGGCAAAGCTTCCAAAAAACGAGCTCGAGAGCTTTATCTCCAAACTCCCCGTAAAAGAGATTTTACTGCCCGAAGGGCAGGAGCTTCCCGGGCGCGTGAAGAAGCTCTTTAACCTCTACGAGACGGTGCTGCCCGAAGCCTTCTTCGAGGAGGGGAGAGAAGAGCTTACGAAAGAGCTCGGCCCTCCGCACGCGCTGGGCTTTGAAGAGGAAGAGTCGCTTTATCCCCTCGGGGCGCTTAGGCTCTACGCGCTAAAGACGCAGAAGTCGTTCGCCCCCTTTATACCCAAACCGCGGCCTTACCGTGACGAGGGCCACCTAAAGCTCGACCACAAAGCCGTAAAGGGGCTCGAGCTGCTCGAGTCTATAGAGGGCCGTAAAGACCACTCGCTCTTTAAGGTGCTCGACCGCACCCTCACGGCCATGGGCCGCCGCCGCCTGCGCTTTTACCTGCTAAACCCGCTCCGGAGTAAAGAGAAGATAGAGCGCCTGCAGGAGGCCGTGGAGGAGCTCGTTAACGACGCGGCCAAGCGCGAGCAGCTGCGCGCCCTGCTCGAGGGCGTGGCGGACCTCGAGCGGCTCGTCTCGAGGATAAGCTCGGGCATGGCCTCGCCGCGCGAGCTCGTCCAGCTGAAAAACTCCCTTAGAAAGACCGAGCAGCTCCGCGGCTTCGTCCTCGGCCTTAAGGCCGGCTACTTTAAGGAGCTGGCGGGCCGGCTCGAGGAGCTCTCGGCGCTGGCGGACGAGATAGAGCGCGTTCTCGTCGACGAGCCGCCCCTACACGTAAAAGAGGGCGGTCTTATAAAAGACGGCGTAGACCCGTACTTAGACGAGCTGAGGTTCGTTATAAACAACGCCGAGAAGCTCTTAAAAAACTACGAAGAGAAGCTGAGGCGCGAGACGGGCATCCAGAGCCTTAAGCTCGGCTACAACAAAGTCATGGGCTACTACGTAGAGGTCACCAAGGCCAACCTCAAGCGCGTCCCTCCGTACTTTAAGCGCCGCCAGACCCTCTCGTCGGGCGAGCGCTACACCACCGACGAGCTGCAAAGGCTCGAAGAGAAAGTCCTCTCGGCCCGCGCCCGCGTAAACGAGCTCGAGTACGAGCTCTACCGGCAGCTGCGCGAGCGCGTTCTAAAAGAGCTCGAGCGCGTGGGCAGCACCGCCCGCGCCGTGGCCGAGCTCGACTACCTGCAGTCCCTCGCCACGGTAGCCGAGCTGAGAAACTGGACCCGTCCCGAGCTGCACGAAGGCTACGAGCTTACCGTTCTCGAAGGCCGCCATCCTCTTATAGAAGCCTACGCCGAGCACTTCGTCCCCAACGACACCTCCCTTACGCGGGAGGCCTTCATCCACGTCATCACCGGGCCCAACATGGCCGGCAAGTCTTCTTACGTAAGACAGGTGGCCCTCATAACCGTGCTGGCGCACATGGGCAGCTTCGTACCCGCCCGCAAGGCCCGCGTACCCGTAACCGACGCCGTATTTACGCGGATAGGCTCGGGCGACGCCCTTGCGCTGGGCGTATCTACCTTTATGAACGAGATGCTCGAGGTGGCTCACATCCTCAACCACGCCACCCCCAGAAGCCTCGTCGTCCTCGACGAGGTGGGCCGCGGCACCTCCACCTACGACGGGATAGCCATCTCCAAGGCCCTCGTCCGCTACCTCTCTTCCCGCGTGAAAGCCAAAACCCTGCTGGCTACGCACTTTCTCGAGCTTACCGAGCTCGAAGGCGTCACCGAAGGCGTTAAGAACTATCACATGGAAGTAGAGAAGACGCCTGACGGCGTGAGGTTTCTCTACCTCCTTAAAGAAGGCAAAGCCGAAGGGAGCTTCGGCGTCGAGGTGGCCGCTCTGGCCGGCCTGCCGGACGAGCTTATCCGCGACGCGCGCCGCATCCTGAGCGAGCTCGAGAAGCGCGACCTAAAGCTTCTCGAAGAGACCTTCCGCCGCTCCGAGCCTCCCCCGCCTGACGACGAGCTAACCCGTCTCGTTAAAGAGCTTGCCTCTCTACAGCTCGAGAACACCACGCCCCTGCAGGCGCTTATAACGCTGGCCGAGCTTAAAGAGAAGGCGCGAAAGCTCTTAGAAAGGTAAACTAACTGCTATGAAGGTCGCGCTCCTACACGCCGGGAAGGGCGCTCCGGGCACCAACGCCTTCGTCCTGCGGCTTTACGAGCTTCTCTCGGACAACGGCCACGAGCTCCTCTTAGTCCCCGAAGGCTTTAAAGGCCTTACGGAAGGCACCTTTACCCGTCCCGACGCCGGGCTTTTAAAACGCCTCCGCAACGAGCCCTTGCCCGTCCTAAAGCCCGCCCCGTACGAAGGGTTTAAAAAGCTCGAGAGCCGCGAACGGGCTTACCGCGTGCTAAAAAAAGAAGGTGTCGACGCCCTCGTGGTCTTAGGCGGGCGGGGTGCTACGGAGGCGAGCCTTCTTATAGCCGAAGAGAGCGGCACGCCCGTACTTACCGTCCCCTTTACGGTAGAGGCCGACCTATCGCTCACGGACGAGCACGGCGGTTTCTCCTCGTTTACCGAGGAGCTCTTTGCGCGCCTGAACGCCCTCGTACGGCGCGCCCGCAGCTCAGGCGGCAGGTACCTATTCAAGCTCGGGCTAAACGCCCCGAGGGCGCTCCTTAAGGCCGCCGTCGCCGCCGGCGTGGACGGGCTCCACCTGCCCGGCCGCACCTCCGTCGAGAAGCTTAAACGGCTCGAGAGCTTCGTTCTGGCCTCCTTAGGCAGCCCCCCGTTAGAGCTCCCCTTTACCGCCGTAGAGCAGGGAGACTACGGCCTTATTTACGCCCGCGTTACCGCCCGAGACCTCGAGCTGGCGGTTCTATTCGCCCGCGTAGTTTTCGAGAGCCTCGTAGCGGGCGAGAGCTCGGGCTTCGTGGCCGTAGAGCGGCGGCGCTTCTACCTCGAGCAGTTCGAGCGCGTGCTTAAAGAGCCGCCCTTAGAGAACGAGCTTCTTAAGGAGCTCTGATGTTTACGGGGCTGGTCGAGGCGCTGGGTAAAGTACTCTCTTTAAAGCGCGGCTCGGCCGGCGGGAAGCTCGAGCTCGAGCTCCCCTTTAAAGAGCTTAAAGTAGGCGAGAGCGTGGCCGTTAACGGCGTCTGCCTGACCGTAACGGCCTTTAAAGAAAAGAGAGCCTCGTTCGACCTCTCGTTCGAGACGCTAAAGACGACGAACCTCGGCCTGCTTAAGCCCGGCGACCGGGTTAACCTCGAGCGGGCGCTTAAGCTCGGCGACCGGCTGGGCGGGCACATTCTTCTCGGGCACGTGGACTTTACGGGCAGGCTCTTAAAAAAGCAGAAAGTGGGCGAGCACTGGCTTATAGAGGTCTCCTTCCCGCCCGAGAAGCGCGTCTACTTCGTCGAGAAGGGCTCGGTGGGCGTAGACGGGATAAGCCTTACGGTCCGCTCCGTCGCGTCTAACCGCTTCAGCGTCGCCGTTATACCCCACACCTACGAGCAGACGAACCTCCGCTACCGGAAAGTCGGCGAGCTTCTAAACGTCGAGCTCGACCTGTTTGGTAAGTACGCCGTTAACTACCTGAAGGAGCGCTACCGTTGAGCGTCGAAGAGCTCCCGCTTAACTTCGAGCTTTTTCTGCTGCTTCAGAAGCTCCGCCACCCGGCCCTCGACGAGCTGTTTAGGTACCTCTCGCTCTTAGGCTCCGGCTGGGCGGTCCTGCCTCTGGCCGTCTGGACCTACTTTTACCGCCGGAGAAAGCTCCTACCTCTACTTACGGCCCTGCTTTTAGAGACGCTTGCGGTAACCGCGCTAAAGAGCCTAATCCACGCCCCGCGCCCGCCGGTTTACTTTCCCGAGCTCGAGCCGCTGTTTAACCTCAGGTGGCGCTCCTTCCCCTCCGGCGACGCGGCCATGGCCTTTACGGTAGCCTGCGTTATGGCCGAGGGCGAGAGCAGAAAGGTCAAGCTCCTGTGGTGCCTCTACGCGCTTACGGTGGCCTTCGGGCGCGTTTACGCGGGCGTACACTTCCCGCTCGACGTAGCCGCGGGCGCCCTCTTAGGCGTAACTATCGGTAAACTAACTATCTATCTCTACAATAAAAGGGGGAGGTAGAACCATGGTGAGAAAAGCCGTTCTCCCGGTTGCCGGTTGGGGTACGCGCTTTCTGCCGGCCACCAAGTCCATGCCTAAAGAGATGCTCCCTATTATAGACAAGCCCGTCATACAGTTCATCGTCGAGGCGTTGGCGGGCGTGGGGATAGACAACATCGTCTTCGTCACCGGAAGGCACAAGCGGGCCATAGAGAACCACTTTGATTTCCATCCGGAGCTCGAGGAGCACCTGAAGCGCGCCGGTAAAGAGCAGCTTCTTAAAGAGGTCCGCGACATAGCCAACATCATAAACCCCATCTTCGTCCGCCAGAAAGAGCAGCTGGGTTTAGGCCACGCGGTGCTTACGGCCGAGCCGGCCGTGGGTAACGAGCCTTTTCTCGTGGCTTTAGGCGACGTCCTTATAGACGAGGAAGAGAAGGAGCTTGAGAGGCTGCTTTACCTGTTTAACAAGCTCGGTAAGTCCGTAATAGCCCTTATGGAGGTGCCTCAGGAGGAGGTTAGTAAGTACGGCGTGGTAAAGGTTAAAGAGCTCGAGAAGGGCGTCTACTTGGTGGAAGACCTCGTAGAGAAGCCGGCGCCGGAAGAGGCCCCCTCTAACCTCGCCATAGTGGGCCGGTACGTCTTTACGCCCGCTATTTTCGAGGCGCTCAAGCGGACGAAGCCGGGTAAGGGCGGCGAGTACCAGCTTACGGACGCGATGAAGCTTCTGCTGGAAGAGGAAGTCATATACGCGGTGAAGGTCGAGCGCGAGGTTTACGACACGGGCAACCCCCTTGACTACCTAAAGACGGTGGTGAACTTCGCCCTAAGGCGCCAAGACATAGGAGAGGAGTTTAAGGCCTTCCTGAAAGAGCTTCTGGAAGGAAAGGTAAAGGTTTAGCGGTGGGCTGATTTG
>JAADCR010000055.1 GCA_013154375.1 Aquificota bacterium
GCTTCGGGAGCTGTTTCGCGCGGCTGTTACGGGTGCCACCCGGCCTGCTCCTCGGGGAGCGCCGGTCCCCGTCGAATCCGTTCGCCCCCTTACTTTATTTAAATTTAAGGTCTTTAAAGAGCTCGGTCAAGAGCTCCTTCTTCCGCTCCTCTACGGCCCGTCCGAGCTCTCTCCCTTTAAGCCCGCTGCGCTTAAGCCGCTCGAGCTCCTCCGGCGGCAGCTTAAACGGCCGCAGCTTCTCAAGGAAGAGCTCTACTTTAGGAACGTAAAAGGGTGCAAGCAGCGCCAGCTGATGCGGTCTTAAAGGCCGGAGCAGCTCGTAAATACTGCCCGCGTCCCGGGCGGCTTTTAGCCGTTCCGAGAGAGGCCCAAACTCTTCTTTTAGAAACCGGTGAGCCTCGGCCGCCCAAGCGGGCGCACCCATCTCTTTCAGCAGCGCCGCGTCGGGCGCGCTCTTTAAAAGAAAAACGAGGTAAAGCCAGCCTTCTTGTCCTTCGGGCAGCAGCCTGCGCACGAGGGGCATAGCTTCCTTTACGCGGTAGAGCTCTTCGTTAAAGTCTACGCCGAGGAGCTGCCCGAGAAGCCCGTAGCGTTGGTAGAGCTCGAGCACGAGCGGGGCGTTCTCTTCTCGGAGGGCGAGCTTAAGCTCGTTTAGCAGACGGGGCCGGGGAGCGAGTTTTAGGTAGCCTTCGCGGGAGGCCGAGAGGAGCTCGCGCTCGGTAAAGGGCTCGAGCTTAAAGTTAAAGCGGGCGGCAAACCGCAGGGCTCTCAGCATCCTAACGGGGTCTTCTTTAAACGAGCCGGGCTTAAGGACGCGCAGAAGGCCTTTTCTTAGGTCCTCGCGGCCTTTAAGCGGGTCTATAAGGCGGCCGTAGTCGTCGGGGTTTACAGAGAGGGCCATGGCGTTGACGGTGAAGTCGCGCCTCTTTAGGTCTTCGTTAAGGGTGGCCGGCTCTACGCGCGGGTAGGCGCCGGGTCTCTCGTAGTGCTCACGCCGGGCGGTGGCGAGCTCGACCTTTAGCTTGCCTACCTTTAGGTGGGCGGTCATAAAAGGCTCAAAGGGGTGGAGCTCTACGCCGAGCTCTTTAGAGAGCCGCTCGGCCAGCTTTAAGGCGTTGCCTTCTACGGCGTAGTCGGCGTCCCAGCTTTCGCGGCTTAAAAGTAAGTCGCGTACGGGTCCGCCCACGAGATAGGCGCGGTAGCCAAGCTCGTGAGCCAGCCGGCCTACCAGACGCGAGAGCTCCTCGAGCTCTTTCTCCATGGTTCTTAATTTACCGCGCGTAAGCGCGGTCTTAATTTCTGACGAAAAACTCATGTTAATTTCGTAGTAAAATTAACGATAAAGTAACGGAGGTGGGGCCGTGAGAAGGGCGCTTCTGGCGCTGGCCTTGTTCTCGGCAGGCTTCGCGGAAGAGGTGGTGCTGGAGAAGGTTCAGGTGACGGCTACGCGTACGGAGCGGTCGGAGCTCGAGACGCCGGCAGGCGTGTCTACGATAACGGAGGAGGAGCTTGAGGCGCGGACGAACTTTAACACTTACGAGCTGTTTCAGGGCGTGTCGGGCGTTCAGGTGACGACGCGAAACGGCGGGTACGACGTTAGGCTTATTATCCGGGGTGCCGGTCTAAAGGCGCCTTACGGGGTCAGGGAGATTAACGTTCTTCTTGACGGCGTGCCTATAACCGACCCTGACGGCTTTACGCGGATGGACTTTATCGACACGATGCTCATCGAGCGGGTGGAGATAGTTAAGGGGCCTAACTCGACGATGTGGGGCGCTAACTCGGGCGGCGTGGTTAACTTTATCACGGTAAGCCCGTTTAAGTTTCAGGGCTTTAGGTTTAAAAGCGGCGTGGGTAACTACCAGACTTACATGTTTAACGCCCTTTACGGGGGTAACAAGGACGGGAAGGTTTTCTACAACTTCAGTACTACTTACAAAAAGAGTGACTCGTGGCGCGAGTGGAACAAGTTCGAGAACCTGCAGAGCGCTCTAAAGCTCGGCTTTAATCCAGACGAGCGGTCCGTTTTTGAGTCGACGATAAGCTTCACTAAGGCAGACCTACAGCTGCCGGGCTCGCTTACTAAAGAGGAGTTCGACCAAGACCCCACGCAGCAGACTTCCTCGCCGTGGAGAAGGAGCGGCCGCTACAGTAAGATATTCTTCTGGAGCAACAAGTACGAGCGGGACATATCCAACGCTTTAAAGCTTAAGAGCATATTCTACCTCCAGCGCTGGACGCACTACCACCCGGTTACGGCCCGGATTAACGACGGCGGCTCGTACGTGGGCGGTCTCGACACGCAGGTTGAGTACAGACACACCCTCTTCGGCGTTAACTCTACGCTTCTGGCGGGCGTTCAGCTCCGCTACGACCACTACGACGCGAAGCGTTATCTGTACAAGTACTGCCGTCTTGAAGACGGTACGCTGGCCCTCTGTTCGACGGCCTCCCGCACGAATCCCATAGCCTACGTTATCTCGGACGAGAAAGGCGAGCTGGCGGACGAGCAGAGTAACCGGAACCTGATGGTGGGCGTATTTGCCCAAGAGACGCTAAAGCCTACTAAAAAGACGCTCGTGGACCTCGGTCTGAGGTTCGACCACGTGGTGTTTGACATCGAGAAAACTTACTACTGGAACTTTGCGTGGGGCAGTAACTACTACTATCCGTACAACGACGAGGTTAACGTCCGTAAAACCTTTAACGCTTTTAGCCCGCGTGTGGGCGTTGTGTACAAGTTTAATAGGAACTTAAGCGCCTACGGTACTATATCGACGGGCTTCTTAACGCCCCAAGACAGCGAGGTGCTTACCAACCCTAACCTCGACCCGGCAAAGCTTACTAACTACGAGGTGGGCTTAAAAGGTGCCGGCAGGTTCTTCCGCTTTAGCACCGCCGTTTACTACACTACCGTAGAGGACGACATAGTTTACACGATTCTGCCCACGGGTGAGCGTACCTACATGAACGCCGGTAAGACGCTGAGGCGGGGCTTCGAGTTTGAGGGTAGCGTTAAGCTGTTTAAGCACCTCGTGCTCGGCGGCGCTTACTCGTACTTTAACTACGAGTACGACGACTTTAAGGAGTACGTTTACGACTACAGGACGCGTCAGGTTATCGTTTACGACCGGAGCGGTAATAAGCTTCCCTACATACCCGACTACATCTACACTATCTACCTCCGTTGGTGGCCGGCAAAGGGTATAAGATTTAACGTAGACACTACTACTTGGGGGCCCTACTACGTGGACCACGCCAACACGGAAACTTACGATGGGTACAAGTTCATAACGAATCTGGCCGTAGGCTACGCCAGAGGTAACCGGCTGAGCGTCTTTTTAAACGTTAACAACCTCTTTGACAAGAAGTACGCTGCCGTGTACCAGAAGGACATAGACGGCGACACTTACATATACCCGGGCCCGCCGCGCACCTACATGTTCCGCCTTAACTATCTGTTTTAGGAGGCGTTTATGAGACTGGACCTGCTCAGGGTGCCCGTTTTAAGGCTGCTCCTCTCGCGCCCCGCCCTTGCCCTTTTTAGAGGCCTTACGCTGTTTATATTTCTTTACGCCTTGGCGTGGGGCTTTCTGGTGCCCTCGCGCGAGTTAAACCTGTTTACCACGGCGGTTTTCTGGAGCCTCTTCTGGCCGTTTTTTATGGTTACCACGCTGGCCACGGTGGGTAACGTCTTCTGTACGCTCTGCCCTCTGGGTTTTCTCGGTAGAAACCTCCCTTCTCTCCGCCTCCGCCCGCCCCGCTTTTTGAAAAACCCCTATCTGGGCCTCGTGCTCTTTAACGTTATAGCCTACTGGTTCGTCCTGTACACTTTCCCCGGCTTCTGGCGCGACCCGTTTAGGACCGCCCTCTTTTTCGGTTTTTTCCTGCTTCTCTCGCTAACGGTAAACGCCCTCTTTAGGGGTATGACCTTCTGTAAGTACCTCTGTCCCATAGGTACGGTAAACAGCGCCTTTAACCGCGTGGGCATGCTCTGGCTCGCAACTAACCGGGAGGCTTGTAACAGCTGTAAAAAGCCTGTCTGCGCCCTCTCGTGCCCTTACGAGCTTAACCCTTCCACTTTCGACCCTAAGAACACGAACGCGTGGTGTACCTACTGCCTCGACTGCGCCCGTAGCTGTGAAGACGTAAAGTTCGAGCTCCGCTCTTACTCCCACTCGCTGTTTAAGCCCATAAGGAAACCCTTTGCTTGGGAGGTCTGGGTTTACGTCGTTCTTTTAGGTGCCATTACCTTCGGCATGCGTTACCACCACGCCTTAGGCCACACGCAGCTGGGACAGTTTATGCCGTGGACGCTGCTCGGTAACTTCGTAAGAGAGAAGCTCGGCACGCCCGAGTGGGTAGACCCGGTGGGATTTTTCGCCTTCGTAATGGCCCTGTTAACCGCCTTCGGGCTTCTGTTTTTAAGCCTTAAGCTCGCTAAACGCGTCTCGGGCCTCGACGAGAGGACGCTCTTTCTCCACCTCGGCTACGCTTTCGCCCCGCTTATGATAATAGGGGCGCTTGCGCACGTAAGCGAGTTTTTCTTCCTCCACTACTACCACAACATCGTAAACGGCTTCGCGCAGGCCTTCGGTCTAAGTCTGCGCGTCGAGCCGCTGGCCGAGCGCGGAGACGCGTGGCTACACGTCTTTAGGGTGTTTCCGTTCCTCGCCGGCTTCTGGAGCCTGTACATTCTTAAAAAGCGCGTTGAGCTTTTAAGCGTTCCTAACCGGACGCAGCTCTTTGCCGCGGCCTCGGTTCTGCCCGTATACTATTTACTCCTCTCGGCCGTAGCTACCGTGGCGGGCCTGTTTTTCCGTCTGCCCCACGGCCACTAACGGCCTATATTTATACTTCCCATGCCCGTTAAAGCGTCGGAAGGCTTTAAGCTTAATACCTCTTTAAAGCCCGCCGGAGACCAGCCCAAGGCCATAAAGCAGCTTCTTAACAACCTTAAAAAGGGCGTAAAGGAGCAGGTGCTCTTAGGTGCCACGGGCACGGGGAAAACCTTCACGCTGGCTAACGTTATAGCCCGCTACAACAAGCCCACGCTCGTAGTGGTTCACAACAAGATACTGGCGGCTCAGCTTTACCGCGAGTTTAAGGAGCTCTTTCCCGAGAACGCCGTCGAGTACTTCATCTCCTACTACGACTTTTACCGGCCCGAGGCTTACCTGCCCGAGCAGGACCTGTACGTGGAGAAGGAAGCCGTTATAAACGATAAGCTCGAGCGGCTCCGCCACTCGGCAACGCGCTCTGTTTTAAACCGCCGCGACGTTATCGTCGTCGCCTCCGTCTCGTGTATATACGGCATAGGTAAGCCCGAGAACTACGAGAGACAGAAGCTTAAAGTAGAAGTGGGCCAGAGGCTCGAGCTCTCGGAGTTTATAAAAAAGCTCGTTGAGATAGGCTACCTGCGCGACGAGTACGCCTACAAGCGGGCCACCTTCTCCGTAAGGGGTGACGCGGTAGAGGTAGTTCCCACCGAAGAGGAAGACTACGCCATACGGGTAGAGTTCTGGGACGACGAGGTGGAACGGATAGTACGCGTCCACCTTTTAAACCGTCACGAGACCGAGACGCTCGAGTCTTTCACCTTCTACCCGGCCTCTCACTTCGTGGCTCCCAGAAGTGAGATAGACGAGGTGCTCGAGCAGATAGAGCACGACCTTATTAAGCGCGTCAACGAGTTCAAACGGCAAGGTAAGCTCGTCGAGGCGGAGCGGCTCTACCGGCGGACCATGAAAGACATAGAAGACATAAGAGAGTTCGGCTACTGTAAAGGGATAGAGAACTACTCGCGCTACTTTGACGGCCGCAAGCCCGGCGAGCCGCCCTACACGCTGCTCGACTACTTTATCTCGGCCCACGGCGACTTTCTCCTTATCGTCGACGAGTCGCACGTCACTATCCCGCAAATCAGGGCCATGTACGAAGGAGACAGGAGCCGTAAAGAGAAGCTCGTCGAGTACGGCTGGCGTCTCCCCTCGGCCTACGACAACCGGCCGCTTACCTTTGACGAGTTTCTGGAGCGGATTAATCAGGTAATCTACGTCTCGGCCACGCCCGCCGAGTGGGAGCTTGAGCGGAGTAAAGGCTTCGTAGTAGAACAGATAGTCCGGCCTACGGGCATACCCGACCCCGAGCTGGAGGTAAGGCCCAAGAAGAACCAGCTGGAGGACCTCATTAAAGAGATAAGAAAAGTAAAAGAGCGCCAAGAACGGGCGCTCGTGCTGACCACCACCAAGCGGCTGGCCGAGGAGGTGGCCGAGTTTCTCACCGAGCGCGGGATAAAAGCCAAGTACCTTCACTCGGACCTAAAAGCCTTAGAGCGGGCCGAGCTTATAAGAGAGCTGCGCGCCGGCGTTATAGACGTTATCGTGGGCGTTAACCTGCTAAGGGAGGG
>JAADCR010000057.1 GCA_013154375.1 Aquificota bacterium
TGTTTCAATTCCTCTAACGGAAGATAAACCCTTCACGCTACTGTTAAGAAAGTATAAAACCTTCTTACCTTTCCGTCAACCCCCACCTTCACGAAACGAAGTTTATTTTACGGGACCCTCAGGTAAACGCCCGCTTACTTTTAAAGCGTCAAAACCGCCCTCGTAAAGCTTTCAAGCTCCGTTACGATTTGCTCAGCGCATCGTCGCATCACTGCATCAATGCACATTGATGCAAACGCGTCAGCGCATCAAGGTGCACGCTTTAAACCCTTAAATTACAAAAGTTTTAGGCTTAAAAGTTTATTACCGCGCCCGTAGGGCGCGGTCTTTAGGAGTTTCGGAAGACCACGACGAACTCGGCTTCCCGAGGTGAGAGAAAGGGTTTTACCTTAACGTCTTTAAAGTACGGGTTGGTGCTTAAAGAGACGGAGACGATTTTCCCGACGGGGAAAGGGGGTATGCGCATGGTTAGGTCTTTGTAGCGGACGGTTTTGCCCTTAGTTACGGGGTCTTGTAGGTCGACGTAGAGGAGCTCGCCGTAGGGGTAGCTGCCGCGGTATATAAAGGCTTTGTTTAGGTCTTCTACCGAGACTAAGAGCGAGCAGCGCTCGTTGTAGAGGGTTTTAACTTTACTCGTCGAGTAGTAGACCTCGTCTACGACGCCTAAAACGAAACCGCGTGCGACGACGAGGTCGCCCTCTTTAATGCCTTTGTTTTTCCCGTCGCGGATGACGAAGAACTTCTCTTGGCCCGAGGGGTCGTAAAAGACGATTTTTGAGATAACGTAGGGGGCGGTTCTGGGAAACTCGAGCTCGAGGTCGCGCTCGAGGCTGTCGAGAATCTCTTCGTACTGGCGCAGCCGCTCGGTAAGGACGCGCTCGCGCTCAAGCTGCTTTTTGTACATAGAGTAGATGCGCGAGCCGGCCTTTAGCTCGCGCGCCAGCAGTACGAGTTTCTCTACTTCCTCTTCAAGCTCGCGCTCGGCCTTTAGAAGCGGAGAGAAGAGTAGGTAAGCTACGCGTCTGACGGGACCGGTGACGGGGTTCTCTTCGCCGAGGGCGTAAAGTAGAAGGCCTAACGAGAAGAAGAGGGTAAAAACGAGGTTCTCGGCCTTTACCCTCATTCCATAGCTATTTTGCGGATAAGGTCTATGTCTTCTAACACTTGGCCTAAGCCGCGGGCTACCGCCTTTAGGGGGTCTTGCGTAAGGATAGCCTTTATGCCCGTCTCCTGTTCTATTTTCTTGTCGAGGTTCTTTAGCTGGCTGCCGCCGCCGGCCAGCACTATGCCCCTGTCGGCAATGTCCGAAGCGAGCTCGGGCGGCGTGCGCTCGAGCGTCGTTCTTATGGCGTTAACTATCGAGTTTACCGTCTCTTCGAGGGCCTCGGTAATCATGTGGTTCGTAACGACTACGGTTTTAGGCAGGCCCGTCATGTCGCGGCCGCGTACCTCCATCTCTTTAACCTCGTCTTCCATAAGGGCGCTGCCGAGCTCTATCTTTATCCGCTCCGCCGTCTGTTCACCTATAAGCAGGTGCGTTTTCCGCTTTATGTACTGGATTATGGCCTCGTTCATCTCGTCACCGGCAATCCGGAGCGAGTTGTAAACCACTATCCCGGCTAACGATATGACGGCGATGTCGGTGGTGCCGCCGCCTATGTCGACTATCATGTTGCCCACCGGCTGGTCCACGGGTAGGTCCGCGCCTATGGCCGCGGCCATGGGCTCGGCTATAAGGTAAACCTCGCGGGCGCCCGCGCTTTTGGCTGCGTCTACTACCGCGCGCTTCTCTACGGGCGTTATGCCCGTCGGAACGCCTATAACGGTTATGGGTTTGGGCCGGAAAAGAGCGCCGCCTATGGCTTCCTTTATAAAGTAAGTAAGCATAACCTGCGTTATCTCGAAGTCCGTTATGACGCCGTCGCGCAGCGGCCTTATGGCCTTTATGTTCTCGGGCGTTTTGCCTACCATCTTTTTAGCTTTCTGGCCTACGGCCACTACGCGCTTCGTGCGCGTGTCTATGGCCACTATAGACGGCTCTTCGAGAACGATGCCCTGACCTTTTAAGTAAACGGCCGTGTTGGCCGTACCGAGGTCTATGCCGATGCTGCTGGAAAACGGGCTTAGCAGCTTCCCCAGAACCATCTAATCTACTCCTATCTCATTATATTTAACACTTACTATGGGCTCGGAAGACGAGCTAACTAAGCTAAAGCGCGGCCTGCTTACCCTCGTACCCGAAGAGGGGAGAAATCTCGTCGAAGAGGCTTTCGATTTTGCCCGGAAGGCTCACGAGGGGCAGTTCCGTAAAACGGGTGAGCCGTTTTTTTACCACCCGCTGCGGGTAGCCGAGACGGTGGCACGCCTCGGCTTAGACGCCGAAGCCGTAAGCGCGGCCCTGCTTCACGACGCGGTGGAGGACACGCCCGTAACGCTCGACGAGATAGAGAAGAGGTTCGGCGCCAGCGTGGCCCAGCTCGTAGACGGGCTTACGAAAGAGACGAGGATAGAGAAGCGTCTGGGCGCCGGCTCGTTTTACAAGATGCGCGACCTTCTGAAGCTTTTAGTCGAGACGACGAAAGACCCGAGGGTGCTCATAATTAAGCTGGCCGACCGTCTGGACAACGTGAAAAGCTTAGGCGTCTTTAGAGAGGACAAGAGAAGGAGAATAGCCCAAGAGACGCTTTTAGTGTTCGTCCCGCTGGCGCACAGGCTGGGTCTGTGGGAGATTAAACGCGAGCTCGAGGACGAGGCTTTCCGTTACGCCTTCCCGCACGAGTACAAGCGCGTAAGCGCTTTTATGAAGCGAAAGGGCAAGGACGTGGACACCTACCTCCAGAAGTTCGTCATACCTAAGGTCGAGAAAGCGCTTAAGGAGCACGGTCTGGAGGCGACCATAAAGTACCGTCTTAAGAGCCTCTACAGCGTCTGGAGAAAGTCCGTAGAGAAGGGCATCCCTTTAGAAGACGTCTACGACGTCTTCGGCGTCAGGATTATAGTACCTAAGGAGCGCGACTGCTACGCGGTTTTAGGCATACTGCACGAGCTGTTTACGCCCGTTCAGGGCCGCGTTAAGGACTACATTAAGCAGCCTAAGCCCAACAGCTACCGCTCGCTCCACACCACGGTTATAGCCGACAAGGGTAAGTACGTGGAGTTCCAGATAAGGACGCCCGAGATGGACCGCGAGGCGGAGGTGGGCATAGCCGCCCACTGGTCTTACAAAGAGAAAAAGCCGCCTAAGGACCACGAGATATTCGCCCGCTTAAGGGAGCTGGTTCAGGAGCTAAGACACTGCAGCAACCCGGGCGAGTTTATAGAGGGGCTTAAAAAGAGTCTGCTACCCGACGAGATTCTCGTCTTTACCAAGGACGGCGACCCCGTGGTTCTGCCCAAAGGCTCTACGCCCATAGACTTTGCCTACCGCATACACACCGAGCTGGGCAACCGGTGCGCGGGCGCCAAGGTAAACGGCCGTCGCGTAAGCCTCAGCTACGAGCTAAACTACGGCGACAAGGTGGAGATAATAACCTCGCCCGACGCCCGTCCCTCCTCCGAGTGGCTCCGCTTCGTCCGCACCATTAAGGCCCAGCGCGAGATAAAGAAGTTTTTAAAAAAAGAGCGCGAGAAGCTTTACGAAGAGGAAGGAAAAAAGCGGCTTAAGCACCTCTGCCGGCTCTTCCGGACGGACGAGGAGGGAGTGCTCGAGAAGCTCCGTAAGCTAAGGAGCTTTAAAGACAGAAAAGAGGCCTGCTTTCTGCTCGGCTCAAACGACGAGCTGTACCGCCGCCTTATAGAAGAGGCCAAGCGCGAGCGCAAAAATCGTAAAGAGAAGTCCGTCCAAGAGCACGCGCTCAAGCTCGAAGGGCTCGGCGAGGTAAGCTTTAGGGTGGCTCCTTGCTGTCTGCCCGTCCCGGGCGACGAGGTGGTAGGTCTCGTGGTAAAAGAGAAGGGGCTCGTGCTTCACCGCCGCAGCTGCCCTAACGCTAAAGACTTCGTTAAACGCTACCCCGAGCGGGCGGTACCCGTCTCGTGGGAGCCCGACGGTAAGCTTTACGAGACGCGCCTCGAGCTCGAGGTAAGACCCGGCCCCGCGCCGCTGGCCACCGTCCTCTCGAAGTTCTCTTCGGTTGAGGCCAAGCTTACAAAGGTCGTGCCTAACCGCTGGGCCACGCTCGTGGAGCTTAAGCTAAAGGTAAAAGACGCCCGTCAGCTGGAGAAGCTCAAAAAGTCGCTTAACGACCTCGAAGAGGTCGTCTCTTTAAGAAGGCTTTAAACAAAGCTCGTAAAGCTTGAAGTTGCGGTTGCGCTTAACGTCGAGCAGGAACTTGAAAAAGCGCGACTCGGAGCGCGTGTAAAGCTCCCACGAGCCTTTTACCTCTCTGCAGGTAAAAAGACCCTTCGGGTATAAAACGAGAGCCGGCGGCTTTACCTCCGAAGGCTTGGCGTCTCTTATAACGACGCGCCGCGCGTAGAAGGGCAGGTTGTGGTGAAAGTGCCCCAGCTCGTAAAACTTAAACCTCTTCTGCGGGTCAAGCTCGAGCACCGCCCGCCCCACCTCCGGGTAGGGCCTCTTCGTCTCGACGAAAGGCAGCACCGCACCCGTAAGGTAAATCAGAAAGGCAAGCCCGCCGAAAGCCGGCAGCAGCTCCGCCCGTCTTAACGACAGCCCCGCCGCGAGGGCCGTAACGCTTACGGCTAAAAACAGGTAGCTTTTCACCAGCCCGAGAAAGACCGCAAGCACCGCCGCAAGGTGTAAGCCCCACAGAAAGTAAAGGCCGTAGCGCCAGAGCCTGCCCGGCCCGTCCGACAGGAAGGCGGCCACGAGGAGTGCCAGAGCCGGGTAGGCCGGCATGACGTAAACGGGAATTTTCATCTTTATTAAGCTAAAGGTGCCGAAAACCGCGAGCGTCCAGACGAGCGGGAAGCGTAGCTCGCGCCTCTTAAACGCGTAAAAAACGGCCGGGAAAACTAAAAACGAGTAAGGCAGAAAAGAGACGTTAACGTCGAGCAGGTACTGATAGACCGGGTCGCTCTGGAGTGCGTATATCCGCTTAAAGTTCTCCTTTACGAAGATGCGGAGAAACTCCTCGCGGTGCGCGAGGTACTGGTAGAGAAACCACCAGCCGCTCGTAAGCACCACCAGCAGCGTGCCCGCGTAGTAGCGGAGCTTTAAAAGCTCTTTAGGCTTCTCGAGAAGTAGGTAGACGAACACGACGAACGCCGGCAGCAGAAACCCCACGGGCCCTTTGGTAAGAACCGCGAGGCTCGAGGCAAGCATGGCCAGCCAGAAGTTTAAGGGTCTGTTTTGCCGGAAGTAGGTAAGCCAGAGGTACAGCGAGAGGGTTATGAAAAAAGTTAAAGGCACCTCGGGCGAGGCGTAACGGGCGTTAGCGAAAAACAGAAAAGAGAGGGTGAGTGCTAAAAAAGACAGAGAAGCCGCTTCGCGGCTTAGACCCAGCAGAAGGGCCGTCCGGTAGGTTAAAAAGCCGGTAAGAAGGCCCAAAAGGGCGTGAAATAGCCTAAGACCCCACTCGTTAAGACCCAAAAGCAGAAAGCCTGCGGCCGAGAGCCAGTAGGTTAAAGGAGGTTTGTTTAACCTCACCTCGCCGTTGTAGACGGGCGTTAAAAGGTCGCCCGTCTCGAGCATGTTACGCGCACCGTCGGCGTAAAAGGCCTCGTTGGGCATCCAGACGGCGTTTAGCCCGAGGTGGAAAAAGTACAGGAGGATAACGGCAACGACGATAAGGCGCGTCATTCGGTGAAAATCTGGCCTTCTATGGGCTGGACTATAACGCCCTGCTCTTGGAGAAACCTTATAGCCCTTTCAATCTCTTCCTCTTCGCCGTCAATCTCGACGGCCATAACGCCGGCGTCTTTAGTAACCTTTGCCGTTCTTATGTTTACGACCACGTCGAAGCTTTTACAGAGCCGGCACAGAACGGGCTCCTTAACTTTGTCCTCCGGGTAGATAAGCTGGAGGCGTATCATGTTCATAATAAAGTCATTATATTAAAATGGTATAGAGCCTACAGGAGGGGTGGCCGAGAGGCCGAAGGCGGCCGCTTGCTAAGCGGCAGCGGGGGCAAAAACCCCCGCCGAGGGTTCGAATCCCTCCCCCTCCGCCAGCTTAAAATTCAAAAAGCTCCTCAAGAGCGCCCTTTTCTGCCTCAAGGACGTAAACGCCCTCACTTCCGATAAAGACTTTAGGATAATCCGCCCGAAAACCACAGCCTTCTCACCGTCTTGCTCAAACGAAGGAAGTACGAAGAACACCTAACGCTAAACCTCCTACCAAAAATTCCGTAGTTTAATTTTAGTTCCGGCAAATGCGCGTACAGCTCTGCA
>JAADCR010000063.1 GCA_013154375.1 Aquificota bacterium
ACCTCGAGGAGCTGCCTACGCAGGTAAAAGGCTTCGTAGCCGCGGTCTGGGGACAGATGAGAGAGTACGCGGAGCGTCTCTCGGCTCCGTCGTTGTGGCTCGTTCAGGAGGGGCTTAGCTTTGAAGAGCCCATAGACGAGGCACTTGAGTACTTAGAAGACAAAGGGAAAGTTTATCTAGAAGAGAAGGAAAGTTACGACGGGTATCTGTTTTACAAAATTAGGTTTTTGGAGGTGTGAGGATGAAGATATTATTAATAGGTTTAGCGGGAGTTAAGAAATTAGTTGACTTTGTGCAGGAGGTTGAACGCAAAGATTAGGAGATAGAAGTTCTTAAACAGCAAGCCGAAAGGGAACGGCAGCAAGCTGAAAGGGAGCGGCAGAAAAATATTTATACGGCTTTACCGGTAATTATGATTTTAGTAACTGCTTTAAGTTATGTTTATCTCTTCGCACTCCACGCTTTTAATGTATTAAATTGGGAGATTGAAAAACAAATAGCCGCAGCTCTACTATTAGGCCTTTCTTCTTCGATGATAGGGCTTGTGGTTTCCGATAACGACATGAACAAGAAGGGAAGCGTATTTTTATCTTAGAAAACTCGTTACTTATCTGGTTTGCTTTAGGAGTACTTCTCCCGGTTTTAGGATGGCTGGCGTTTAAGGCCTTAAAGTTTGCTTGGGCATATGCCGTTAAGGCTATAAAGTTCGTGTACGCGTACGTCGCTTCTCTCTTTTAAAATTATCAGATAAGGAGGTGGGGTTATGGGTTTTACCTTCTGCGTGTACAAGAAAACGGGTGAGGTGCACATCCTCGGCGACGACGGGCAGGCGCTGTGTAAGCTTATAGACCCGTCAGCCTGCGGGGAGCTTAAGCTGCAGTACCCTATGGAAGAGCTTACTAAGCCTTTAACGGCGCTGCTCGAGTGCGAGGCCGTGGCGGTGGCTCACGCGCTTCAGGTGCTTAGGGGCGTAAACGTATGCGCCAACTGCGTTAGGAAGCTCTTTAAAGACGAGTAGGACGAGACGCGTCTCTTTTTAAGGCAAGAGCCTTCTCTTCTTCGTAAAGCCGTTCGCGCTCGAGGGCAAACGGCCAGTCGACCTCGTGTGCGTTAAACCAAGGTCCGTCGACGCAGGCGAGCTTCTCTTTACCGCCTACCTTTAGGCGGCACGAGGTGCACAGCCCGCAGGCGTCTACTACGGGCGCGTTTACGGCCGTAAGGTGCTTAACGCCTTTCCGTTTAGTTAGTTCGGCCAGACGGGCGGCGTCGGCGTTGGAGCCGGCCGTAACTACCAAGTCGGGAGGGCCGTAAAGCCTAAGGTAATCCTCAAACGCCTCCTCGGCGTTCCCGTAGGTGCGGTCTATCTCTTTAAGACCGTAAGTGCCGTTTCCGCCGGCCAGCTCGACGAGGTACGGCTCGTTCCCGGTCTCTTTTAGCGCGCGCTTTACGAACGCCAGCGCGGCCAGCCAAGTCTTACGGCCTATAAGCAGCACCCTTCCGTAGCGCTCGAGCGGGAAGGGTTTGCCTAGAGGGGCTTCTAAAAAGTAGAGCTCCTGAGGCGGCTCTCGGTCCGTCTCGAGCAGAAAGGTAAACCCTTCGGCGTCCGCGCGGTAGACGGGGAGAGGGAGGGGGAAAGCGTCGGGCCGGGTTAAGAGTAAGCCGAACTGGCCGGGGCGCGCCAGCGGGGCCCGCCCGTCTTTTACTTTTATTAGGTACGCCGAAGGCGTCAGTTTCTCTACTTTTAAAACCTTCACGAGGAGACTCCCCGCAGGTACTCGAGACAGGTCCTGACGCCGAAGCCCGTACCGCCTTTTGGCGTGTAAGCGTACTCCTCTTTAGACCAAGCGGGCCCGGCTACGTCGAGGTGTACCCAAGGTATGCCTTCTCCGACGAACTCCTGCAGGAACATGGCGGCGGTGATGGCGCCCCCGTAGCGGCCGCCGGTGTTAAGTAGGTCCGCCTGAGGAGCTTTTATCTTCTTTCTTAGCCGCTCGTCGTCGAGCGGGAGCTCCCAGACGCGCTCACCCGCTCTCTTGGCCGCTTCTTTTATAGCCCGCCCGAAGCGCTCGTCGTTGGTAAAGAGGCCCGCCGTGTACTCGCCGAGGGCTACTATGCACGCGCCCGTAAGCGTGGCTAAGTCTATTATCTTGTCCGGCTTTAGCTCGGACGCGTAGGAGAGAGCGTCGGCCATGGTGACGCGGCCTTCCGCGTCCGTGTTGTCTATCTCTATAAACTTCCCGTTTTTCGCTTTTATTATGTCGTCGGGCCGGTAGGCTCTCCCGTCGGGCATGTTCTCGGCCGCGGCTATTATCCCGTGTAGCTCCACCGGCAGGTTAAGCTCGGCCGCGGCTTTAAGAACGGCCAGCACCGCGCACGCGCCGCTTTTGTCCGACTTCATGTGCCTCATGTAGTCGCCCGGCTTTACGTTTAAACCGCCGCTGTCGAAGGTCAGACCTTTACCTACGAGCACTACCTTCTCTTTCGCTTTCCTGCGTTTGGGCTTGTAAGTAAGGTGGATAAAGCGCGGGGGCGTGGCCGAGCCTTGACCTACGGCGTAAAGGGCGTTCATGCCCATCTCTTTTATCTGCGTCTCGTCGTAAACTTTACACTCGAGCCCCAGCTCTTTAGCCAGCCGCTCGGCTTCCTTTGCCAGCGTAACGGGGTTTATAACGTTACCCGGCTCGTTGACGAGGTCGCGCGCGTAGTTCTGAGCCTCGGCAAAGACGCGGCCCGTCTTTATGCCTTTAGCGTCGCCGCGGTAAATTAGCAGCTTCTCCGGCGCGGGTTTTTTCTCGCCCGACTTGTACTTCTCAAACGCGTAAGCACCGAGGATAAGCCCTTCCGTTACGGCTTTACTCAGCTCAAAACCCGGCTCTCCTCGGCGCGGCAGCACCAGCAGCGCGTCTTTAACGCGGTCGGACTTTAGCCGCCTTACGGCCACCGCGGCGGCCCTACGGAAAGTATCTTCGCCGGCTTTCTCGCGCTTGCCTAAGCCCACGAGGTAAACGCGGTTTACCGAGAGGCCCGGCGTGGGCACCTTTAGCAGCTCTCCCTCTTTCCCTTTAAACGGCTCTACCGCGAGCGTCTTTCTTACCCTACCCGCGAGGCCCTTGGCCAGCCGGCTTACGGGACGGAAGTCTTCCTCGTACACGAACAGCACGACGGCGTCGCCGCGGAAGCTCTTTACCTCGTCGCCGTAGGCCTCTACTTTCATGGGCCACCTCCTTAACTTTAACTATTCTATGACCTAAAATATACGAGGGTGGTCCATGCCGAAGCGCACCGACATTAAAAAGATACTCATCGTAGGCTCGGGCCCCATAACTATAGGTCAGGCAGCCGAGTTCGACTACTCGGGCACTCAGGCCTGTAAGGCCCTAAAGCAGGAAGGGTATCAGGTGGTACTCGTCAACTCCAACCCCGCCACCATCATGACCGACCCCGAGATGGCCGACCGCACCTACGTTGAGCCCCTTACGGTTGAAGTGCTCGAGGAAATCATAAAAAAGGAGCGGCCCGACGCCTTACTGCCCACCCTCGGCGGCCAGACGGGCCTAAACCTCGCCGTCGAGCTGTACGAGAAAGGCGTGCTCGAACGCTACGGCGTAGAGCTCATAGGCGCCTCGTACGAGGCCATAAAGCGCGGAGAAGACCGCGAGCTGTTTAAAAAGACGATGGAGTCTATAGGCCTTAAAGTGCCCGAGAGCGCCGTGGTCCGCTCCGTAGAAGAAGGCCTTAAGGCCGTAAAAAAGATAGGATTCCCCGTTATACTAAGACCCGCCTTTACCTTAGGCGGTACCGGAAGCTCGGTAGCTTACAACGTAGAAGAGTTTAAAGAGAAGCTAAAAGTAGCCTTAGAGACCTCGCCTATCGGCGAGGTGCTTTTAGACAAGTCACTCTTAGGCTGGAAAGAGATAGAGTTTGAGGTGGTACGCGACAAGGCCGACAACGTTATCATCGTCTGCGCCATAGAGAACTTCGACCCTATGGGCGTTCACACGGGCGACTCGATAACGGTGGCCCCCACGCAGACGCTTACGGACAAAGAGTACCAGATGCTCCGCGACGCGGCCATAGCCGTCATAAGAGCCATAGGCGTAGACACGGGAGGCTCCAACATCCAGTTTGCCCTCTCGCCCGAAGGCGACGACTTTTACGTTATAGAGATGAACCCGAGGGTCTCTCGCTCTTCGGCCCTCGCTTCTAAGGCTACGGGCTTCCCGATAGCGAAGGTGGCGGCTAAGCTGGCGGTGGGCTACACGCTCGACGAGCTGAAGAACGACATAACGCGCTTCACGCCCGCCTCTTTTGAACCTTCTATAGACTACGTCGTGGTTAAGATACCGCGCTTCGACTTTCCTAAGTTTCCCGAGGCGGACCGGACGCTTACGACTATGATGAAGTCCGTCGGCGAGGTTATGGCCATAGGCCGCACCTTTAAAGAGGCCCTACAGAAGGCCGTAAGGAGCCTCGAGCTCGACCGCTACGGTCTGGCCTTCCCGCGCTTTGAGAACCTCGACGACTACGAGCTGGAGAGAAACCTAAGCACGCCCAACGACATGCGCCTCTGGTTTATAGCCGAGGCCTTCCGTCGGGGCTACGAGCTCGACCGCGTTTACGAGCTGACGCAGATAGACCGCTGGTTTCTCTACAACGTTAAGCAGATAGTGGAGTTCGAGGAGAGGCTCTTAAACGAAGAGCTTACGCCCGAGCTGCTGCGTGAGGCCAAGGAGCTGGGCTACGGGGACGCCGAGATAGCCCGTCTGCGCAAAGTAAAAGAGCAAGAGGTACGCCGGAAGCGGAAAGAGTACGGTATAAAGCCCACCTTTAAAGGCGTAGACACCTGTGCGGGCGAGTTTAAGGCCTACACGCCTTACTACTACTCGTCGTACGAGCGGCCCTTTTACACCCTCGACGGCCGGGAAGTCTTAGACGAAGACTGAGCTTACTCTACCTTTATCTTTTTCGTTTTGGGCTTGCGCTCGGCCGACTGCATCCGTTCCTCGAGCAGCTTCACCTCGTAGTCGACGATGGTCTTAATTATCTTTAGAAGCGACAGAGGTATGGCGTAGAGGTTTTTAAGAATCTCTTCGCGCACCTCTTTAGGCGGGATGCACGGCTCGAGCAGGCGGAAAATCTGCCGCTTAAGCTCTTCCACTTCTTGCTCTAAAGAGACCGTTTCGAGGGCTTGCTCCCTCTCTTCGCGCTTCATACTTATTAATTTATCCGCCCAGCTCGTAGGTAGCGTACGAGAGAGCGTAGCCGTTTTTAAGAAACTCGAACATAGCCGTTACGCTCTCTAAGCCCTGCCGCTCGGCACTTTTTATTAGGTACTTAACTTCCCTCAAGGGGACGTAAGCTAGGCCCGCCCATCGGCCGTTCTTAGTCACCAGCGCCAGCACGCGGTTCTTTAAAAGCAGCTTTACGCCCTCAGGCTCGAGTTTAGACCCGCCGTCGACGAGCAGAACGTCGGCGTCTTTTAACTTTTTTAAACCTTTGTAGACGCTCTGGCGAAGGCTGCCGGGGCTCGGGATAAAGCACAGCTCGGGAAACTTACGCAGCAGCTCCGTAAAGTCTTGTGTCACGGTAGCGTAAACCGTGTCGAGCCCCAGCCTTTTACGGATAAACCTGTAGTTCTCCTCAAGCTGCTTTAACACCTCGGCTTTTCTGCTACTCAGCCCGTCGTAAAGAAGGAGAAGTATCTTCATACCTTAAGAAGCAGGTCCTCCACTTGCTCCTCTTTACCTTCCACGAAACCTCTCTCGTGGACCTGCTCCTCTACGCGCTTGGGCTGCAGCTTAGAGACTATAAACTCCATGGCCCGGTAAGCTTTCTGAGGGTCACCGCAGGTGTAGACGTCGACCGTAGCTATACCGTGCTCGGGCCAAGTGTGTATTGAGATGTGGCTCTCGGCCAGAAGGACGACGCCCGTGGCGCCGTGAGGTTGGAACTGATGGTAGTGAGAGGATATTTTAGTGAGGTTAGCAAACTCTACAGCTCCTTCGAGGAGCTCTCTGATGTCTTCGACGCGGTCAATCTTATCCGCGCTAACGCCGTAAAGGTCCGCTAAGATATGCAGTCCGAGGGCCTTTGCCATTTCCTATCCTCCCTTGAAAAGTTTTCAAAAAGACCGGAAGCAACAAACTGTCGCATAACCGCCTCCTTAGGCAAGATAAAAGTATACGGCACCCTCGGACTAAATACAAGCACGACTAACCCTACGCGGACCTACGCAGACAAAATCGCACCGCTTTAAGCTCTTATAGTCTAGACGGCGTTCGCGGAGAAGGCTCGGCTTCCCGTGCACTTGTTTTAATCCTTAAAAATGCAGTCTCAATCCCTTATAGG
>JAADCR010000002.1 GCA_013154375.1 Aquificota bacterium
TAAGTATAAAAGTTAAGAAGAGACGACGCTTAGGACCTCGCTGCTCGTGGTTATGCCTTTTTTAATTTTCTCTATCCCGTCTTCGAGCATGGTTTTGAAGCCTTTTTTCTTGCGGGCAAACTCGCGTATTTTAACGGCGTCTTGCGTCTCGTTTATAAACTTCTTTAGCTCTTCGTCGAGCTCGAGAACTTCGAAGATACCTATCCGGCCGCGGTAGCCGGTGCCGAGACAGTGCTCGCAGCCCCGGCCGCGGTAAAAGGTGTACCTACCTTCCGGCAGACCGAGCTCTTTAAGCTCTTCCTTCGTAGGCTCGTAGGGCTCTTTACAGTGCTCGCATATCCGCCGCACGAGCCGCTGAGCTATAACGCCCTCTAAAGAAGAGGCTATTAAAAAGGGCTCGACGCCCATGTCCTTAAGGCGCGTTACGGCCGAGGGGGCGTCGTTGGTGTGGAGCGTCGAGAGGACTAAGTGGCCCGTAAGTGCGGCCTGAACCGCCACCTGAGCCGTCTCGGGGTCGCGTATCTCGCCGACCATAATAACGTCGGGGTCTTGACGGAGTATGGCTCTAAGACCGCGGGCGAAGGTTAGGCCTACTTTGGGGTTTACCTGCATCTGGCTTATGCCCTTTATCTGGTACTCTACCGGGTCTTCTATGGTGATGATGTTCTTCTTGGGGCTTTTTAGGTGTAGTAGCATGGCGTAAAGCGTCGTGGACTTGCCCGCTCCCGTAGGGCCCGTGACGAGAACTATGCCGTAGGGCTTCTCGGCAAGCCTGCGGACCTTCTGCTCGTCTTCTTCCGACAGGCCCAGCTCGCGGAGCGTCAGCAGGCTGCCCGTTTTTTCTAAAAGCCGCATGACCACGCGCTCGCCGAAGACCGTGGGAACTACCGAGACGCGTACGTCGTAGTCTTTCCCGCCTATCCGCGCCCTAATCTTCCCGTCTTGAGGGACGCGCTTCTCGGCCACGTTCAGCTTACTCATCACCTTTATCCGTGAGACGACCTCCGGGTAAACGGAGGCGGGTACGCGCGTATAGTCGTGTAAAACGCCGTCCAGACGGAGTCTAACCACCGCCTCGTTCTCGTAAGGCTCAAAGTGAACGTCCGAGGCGCCCACCGAGGCCGCTTTTATAAGCACCGCGTTAACCAGCTTAACGGCCGGCGAGTCGTCGCGCGTAAACAGGAGGTCTTCCGTCTGACGCTCCTCTTTACTCTCTTCTTCTAAAAGCAGCTCCTCCTGCGAGAGGCGCTCCTGTACCAGCCGCGCGTACTCTTGAGCGCTTACCACGCGGAGCCTGACGTCTTTACCCGTTTTAAAGCGCAGCTCTTCTACGGCTAAAGGGTCGTAGCCTTCCGGTACGACCACCGTAAGGTGGTCGTCTTTCTCTTCTTCTATTAAGTAAGCAAAAGACTCACTCAATCCGGACATTGATAACCTCCTTTCTGCCGTTACGCAGCAGTACTACTTTTAAGTTGGGCTCGTTGCGCAGCACCTGCAGAAGCCTAAAGGCGTCCTCGCCGCTTCTTATCGTCGCGTTGTTTATCGAGAGCAGTACGTCGCCCGGCCTTATGCCCATGCGGTCAAACAGGCTGCCCGGCTTTACCCACTCGAATATAAACCCTTCCGTCCTGCCGTTGCGGACGAACGGCACGAGCCGTATCTGCGTGAACATCTTAGCCGGGTCGGCCGTTAGAGCCAGCAGCTCCCTCCGGCTAATCCTTACCTCCCGCCCGGTTTTCGCGCTCCCACCGTCCTTTTTCCCGCGTTCGAGCTTAAGCTCGTAAAGCCTGCCGCTTCTCTCAAAGTAAGCCCCGTAAGGCTCTACGCGCGCAAGCCGGTAGCCTTGAAAGCTTTTACCCTCTTCCACGAAGTAGACTTTTTTCCCCAGCTCTACGAAGACACCTTTAAGCTCGTCCGAGAGCATCGTCCCGACGAGACGGAACTGTCTAAGCGGCGGTGCCTGCTCGGCCCGCCTTACGGGCGCAGGGCCGAAGAACCTGCCCGCCAGCCTCCTTAACTCCTCCGCCGTTACCTCCCGGCCGCTCTCCGTCGTCCGGGGCGCGTAGTTTACGCTTAAGGCTTCTTTTAAGGCTAAGTAGAGCGTAAGACCGCCTACGGCGGTGGACAGAACGTAAGAAAGCCCTAAGGCGTAGGTAAGCACGCGCATACTTTAAAAAGTTACGACCTTAGGCGGCGGGAAGCCGTTAAAGCGCGAGGCGTAAACCGTCGTGTAAGCTCCCGTAGAGAGGAGAAACAGCCGGTCGCCCACCTCCGGCTCGGGCAGGTAGACGCCCTTGGCTATAAGGTCCATACTGTCGCACGAGACGCCGCCGAGCACCCACTCTTTAAGCGGCCCCTCCTTGTCTAAGTAAGCCGGGTACCTTATGCCGCCCAGAGCCTCGGCCAGACCGTTAAACACCCCCGCGTCCAGATAAAGCCACCGCTCGCCCTCCCTCTCGGCCTTCCCTATTACCGACAGCACCATAACCCCTTGGTCGCCCACTATCCCCCGCCCCGGCTCTATCTGGAGCTCCGAGGGCGTGACCGGGAAGTACTTTCTGAGCAAGCCCTTAAGGTAGTAAGCCACGTCCTCGGGCCTGAGCGCCTCGTTGTAGTACCTAACGGGCAGGCCGCCGCCGGCGTTTAGCATGTAAAGCTTTATCCCCTTGCGGCGGGCCTCCTCCCACAGACGGGCAGAGAGCTTTACGGCGTTAAACCAGTTCTGGAGGTTGTTACACTGCGAGCCCACGTGAAAGGTAAGACCGTACGGGATTAATCCTTTCTGCCCGGCGTACTCGAGCACCTCGAGCGCCTTCTCCACCGAGAGACCGAACTTCCGCGAGAGGGGCCACTCGCTGCCTTCGTTGGGCACCGCCAGACGGACGTAAACCTTAGCCCTCGGAGCGACCGCCCTTATCTTATCCACCTCGGCAAAACTGTCGACGGCAAAGGCCTCCACGCCCACGGAGCTCGCGTAGTCTATAAACTCCGGCCGCTTTACCGGGTTGCTCGATATAATTAGCTCCGGGCGCCCGCCGGCGGCCAGCACGCGCGCCAGCTCCTCGCACGAGGCTACCTCGAAACCGGCCCCCACGCGCGCCAGAGCCCTCAGCAGCCTTTCGTCGTCGTTAGCTTTTACGGCGTAAAAGACCTTAAACCCCTCAAAGGCTTTTCTTACCTGCTCGTACTTATCCACCGCGCCTTTAAGGTCTATAAGCAGGGCAGGCGTTTCTACCGTGTAGAGGAGCGGCTCGAGCCGCTCGCGGCGCTTCTCGAGAAACTCCTTAAAGTAAGCCTTAGCCTTGGCGAACTGGAGCTCTCCTACCGACGGGCGGGCCATAGAGAATTTAATATATTCATTTAGTTATGGAAGAAGTAAGAGAGCTTCTTAGGAAGCTCGCCCGCGGCGAGAGCCTTACCGAGGACGAGAGCTATCGAGTAGTAAAGGCTTTCGTCGAGAACGAGGCCACGCCCGCCCAGACGGGAGCCTTTATTATGGCCACGGCCCTTAAGGGCACCACGGCCGACGAGCTTCTGGGCGCGGTTAGGCTCTTTAGGGAGAAAGCCCTTAAGCCGGGCTTCGACGGCTCGTCGTTCGTTGACACCGCGGGCACGGGCGGAGACGGGCTCCACACGGTTAACGTCTCCACGCTTGCGGCGCTCGTGGCCGCCGGTGCCGGCGCTAAGGTAGCTAAGCACGGCAACCGCTCCGTCTCGTCAAGAAGCGGCAGCGCGGACCTGCTCGAGGCGCTCGGTGCCCGCGTAGAGCTTATGCCCGAGGAGGCCGGCCGCGTAGCCCGCGAGGTGGGTTTCGTCTTCCTCTTTGCACCCGTTTACCACCCGGCTATGAAGAGCATAGCCCCGGCCCGTAAAGAGGTAGGCGTGAGGTCGCTTTTCAACCTCGTCGGTCCGCTCGTAAACCCGGCGGGCGTTAAGCGGCAGCTTATAGGCGTCTACGCGCCCGAGCTGCTCGAGCTGTTTGCCGAGGTGCTTACGCGTCTCGGCGTAGAGCGAGCCTTCGTGGTCCACGGCGAGGAAGGTCTCGACGAGGTAAGCCCCTCCGGCCCTACGCGCGTCGTGAAAGTAGAAGGCGGGCGCGTAGAGAGCTTTACCTTCCGGCCTCAGGAGCTCGGTCTCGAGCCGGTAGAGCTCGAAAAGCTCCGCGTCTCTTCGTCTCAGGAGAGTGCCGAGCGTGCCCTCGCCCTTTTAGAAGGCAGAGAGCTGCCCGAGAAGAGCGCGGTGCTGCTAAACGCCTCCTTCGCGCTCGTGGCGGCGGGTCTGGCCGGGGAGCTTAAGGAGGCTTACGAGATGGCCCGCGCCTCGCTCGAGGAGGGTAAAGCCCTAAAGGTGCTAAAGGCGTTCGTAGAAGCCACGCGGAGCTAATGCGCGAAGCGCTGCTGCTGCTTACTCTTATCGTCCTGTACAACTTTCTCCTCTACTACGCCACGGTTAACGACCTTACGCCCGTCCCGCTCTTTCCCGAGGACCCCGTAAACGCCATTCTCGTCGTCTCGTTTAACGCCGTCCTTTACGTAGGCTGGCTGTTCGGCGAGCGGAGGAAGCTCGTAACCCTCCTCGGCTACCTGTTTTTCTTCCAGATTACGCTGCTGGCTCTGGTTTACCGCGACCCGTACACCTTCGTCTCGAGCCTTCTACCCGTCATCTTAACCTTTATGTTCGTCGCCCTCGTCGAGAGCCCGTTTGAGCGCAGCCAGAGAAAGCTGGTAGAAGAGAGGGAGAGGCTGTTAAAAGAGCTCGACGAGCTTGCGCGCGAGCGCTCCGCCGTCGAGGAGAAAGTCCGCGAGTTTAAAAGGAGCGTAGAGCTTTTACGACTTCAGCTCGAAGAAAAAGAGCGCCAGCTCGAGCAGGCCCGACGGGCTCAAGAGAGCGAAGAGGAGCTAAAGCGTCGCGAAGAGGAGGTTAAGCGCTTCCGCGAGAAGCTAAAGGCGCTTGAGGAAGAGCTGCGCAAGCAGCGCGACAAAGAGCTTAAGCTTATGGAGGCCAACCGCAAACTCTTCCAGATGCTCGAGCTTCTCGGCAAAGAAGAAGACAGAAAGGGCGGGAAGGAGTTAAAGACGCTCCGTAAGGAGCGTAAAAAGCTTATAAAAGAAGTTTTAGAGCTTCAGGAGCTTTTAGAGCTCTACGAGCAGGAGAACCGCGAGCTTAAAGAGAGGCTCGAACAGACGCGCGAGCGCGTCTACGAGCTTGAAAAAAGCCTAGAAGAAGAACGGCTTAAAGCCAAACAGCTCGAAGGAGCGCAGAAGCGGCGCGAGAAGATATACGAAGAGGTGCTCTCTCTCGTTCTACCCTCGGTAAGCTTTTCCAAAGAGGCGCTTAAGGACCTTCTTAGTCTCGACAGAACGCTTAAAAAGCGCGCGCTGGCCGAGCTCCGGAGGCTCCCTAACGCCAAGCCCGAGCCCATAACGACGGCTAAAAACCTATACAAGCTAAAGTTCTCAGGCGGCAGACTCTACCTAAGGAGAACGGATAACGGCGGCTGGGAGGTGGCGGGCATCCTCGACTCGGAAGACGACGCCGACAAGGCGAGGGTAATAGAGAGGTTGAGAGAGGGTTAAAGCTTAAACCGCTCGCCGTCTATTATAACCTCTCCCCTAAAGCCGGCAGCTTTTAGGGCTTCTACTACTTTCTCTTTTATAAGCTTAGAAGCCAGAGCTTCCGTAAGGGCTCCCCCCACGGGCTTTACCTCTAAAACGCCCCGGCACGAGCCGAGCTTTAAAAACCTCCCCCTGTAAAGCTCCACCTTAAGCTCCACCTTCACGCTTTACAACCCCAGCACCTCCTCCCAAGCCCTTACCATCTCCTCGTCCACGTCGACGAGAACTACCTTCTTTAAACACTTTGCCGGAAAGGAGCGAATCTCTTCCAGCATGGCCCGGGCGGCCACCTCTTTAGGAACGCCCCCTACGCCCGTCCCCATGCCCGGGAAGGCAATTACTTCGAAGCACTCCCGGTCGGCCAGCTCAAGGGCGGCACGGACGGCCTTCCTTACCTTCTCCTCGTCCGAGGGAGAGGCGGGCTCTTCCATGGTAGGGGCGTGGATGACGGCTTTAAACGGGAGCGAGCCCGCCGTGGTAAGAACGGCCGAGCCTACGGGTATGGGCGCCTTAGAGACGGCCTCCCTTTCTATCTCCTCCCCGCCGCGCCGCTTTATAACGCCGGCCACCCCTCCGCCCATAAGCCCGCGGCTGTTAGCCGGGTTTACTATAGCGTCCGCCTCCACCGACAGCAGGTCTCCCTTTAAAACCTTAATGTCCATATCTTAAATAT
>JAADCR010000021.1 GCA_013154375.1 Aquificota bacterium
GGTTTTCTTCTTGACCTTACGGAAAGGAGAAAGAAGATTAAACTCTACCGTGGAGCTATTAGAGCTATGGGCGCGGTTTTTAGAGGAGGTTAGGGTCTTTTTTAAGACGAAAGGGTACCTTGAGGTTACTACGCCTCTGCTGCTCGAGTATCCTAACCTCGACGCTAACGTCGAGCCTATCGAGCTTTTAGTAAAAGAGCGCGGCGTTAGTAAAAGGCGGTGGCTGGCTACCTCGCCCGAGCCGCCTATGAAGAAGCTTCTGGCCCGCTACAAAAGGGACCTCTTCCAGATTACTAAAGTCTTTCGGAACGACGAGGTGGGCAGGTATCACCGCGTGGAGTTTCACATGCTCGAGTGGTACGCCGTCGGCTGCGACTACCGCTACCTTATAGCCGAGCTTAAACAGCTGCTTAAACGGCTGCTCGGGATAAAAGACTTTAAGGTTGTCGAGCTCGACGAGCTGTTTAAAAAGCGCTTCGGCTCATCGCTGCCTAAAGATGCGGACGGGCTAAAAAAACTTCTTAACCGGGCCGGCGTTAACTACGAAGAGGGTGAAGACTGGGAGACGCTCTTTTTTAGGGCCCTTCTGGAGCTCGAGAGTGAGCTAAAAGAAGGAGCCGTCTTCGTAGTGGGCTTCCCGGCGGCGTTCACGCCGCTGGCTCGCTCTAAAAACGGGCGGGCTGAGCGCGTAGAGCTCTACCTTAACGGCGTCGAGATAGCAAACGGCTGGACCGAAGAGACGGACGCGGAGAAGGTTAAAAAAGATTTAGAGCGAGAAGCCCGCAGAAGGGGCCTCCCGCTCGACGAGGAGTTTGTCAGAGCGCACGGAGAGATGCCGCCCGCGACGGGCTGCTCGCTCGGGCTCGACCGCCTCTTTACCTTTTACGCGGGACTGGACGAGCTGCCGAGCTTTTGATTAAATTATTTACTCCTGAGGGGGTGTGGCGGAACTGGCAGACGCGCCGGACTCAGGATCCGGTGCCCGTAAGGGCGTGCGGGTTCGACTCCCGCCACCCCCACCAGCTTACCGCTCCAACAGCTTAAGAAGGTAAAACAGCGCCGTCTGAGACGAGAGAAACCGCTTCTCGTTCCTCTCGCCCTTAAAAACGCGCTTAAGGATAACCTGCTTGCCCTTTGCGTAAACGCCTACGTAGGTAAGCCCTTCGGGCTTGCGCTCCGACCCTCCCGGGCCCGCTATACCCGTCACCGCTATACCGCAGTCGGTCTTAAAGCGCCGCCTAAGCCCCTCGAGCATCTCGTGACAGACGGGCCTCGACACGGCTCCGAAACGGCTTATAAGCTCCTCCGGCACGCCCAGCAGGCTTACCTTAAGCTCGTTCGCGTAAGCCACCACCCCGCCTTTAAAGTAAGCCGAGCTGCCCGGCACGTTCACCACGCGCGCGCTCACGAGCCCGCCCGTACAGCTCTCCGCGCACGAGAGCGTAAGACCCAGCTCTTTAAGCCGCTTCCCCACCGCCTCTTCCAGCGGCGGGCCCTCCGAGTAGACGAAGGGCCTTAAAAGCTCTTTAGCCTTCTTAAGCTCGTTACGCGAGCAGAAAAACAAGTCTATGCCCGAGAGGCTTACCCGGTACGAGAAGCTAAACCCCTCGAGCCTCTTTTTAACTTCTTCTAAACTTACCTCAAAGAGCCTTAAGACGGGCCCCTTCGGGGCCCGTTCTTCTAAACAGACCTTACACTCCACCTTTCACGCCCGCCGCCGCCAGCACTTCGCGTACTATGTCCTCTTTAAGCGCGTGGAAGTCTTGCCTTACCTGTGCAAACTGCTCGAGCAGCTCTTGGTTAAGCTTAAGCTCTTTACCCTCTTTCTGGAACAGACCGTACTCCTCGGCAAAAGCGTCTATCTCGTCGTAGTAGCCGGGGTTTTTGTAGAGGTAAAACAGCTCGGGGAAGAACTTCGAGAGGCGGAAAAAGAGCTTCTCCATGTCGACCGGCCGGTCTTTAACCCTCACGTCTATAAATCCCCGCTCCTCTTTTATGCGTACCTTGTAGCCGGCTTCCTCGACGGCCATAAGAGAGGCAAAGAGAATCTTAAGCACCTCCGTCAGGTCTATGGTTACGAAGTCGTCGCCCAGCAGGTCGCGCTTGTGCGCGTAGGTAAGGTCTTGCTCCTTCTCGTCGTAGTAGTAGATGTGGTTAAGACCTTCGGTAAAGGTAACGTAGTGGGCCTGCTCTACGTGCGCTATCCGCTCGCCCGTACGGCCGAAGACGCTAAAGTGCGTCGTCGAGAGGAGCCAAGTCTGGTAGGCACCGTGCTCGGCCTTAAGGTACTCGCCTTCGTAAAAGCCGTTAGCCAGCGTGTCCATCTCGTCGGTAAAGTAGATGACCTTGTCCTCGGTTACGACTACGGGCCCCTCGTAGTCGGCCAGAACCTTTCTGACGTCCACGAGCGCCTTCTCGCCGAGCTTCTCGCCGTCTCTTCTTATCTTGTAGAGCCACTCGCCGGCGCTTACGAACAGGTAGTCGTCCACGAGGTCGAGCGTCTTTATGGGCTTGTCTATAAGGTCCGAGACTACGAGTCGCTCTATCTTGGCTTTCTCAAACCTCTCGGCGTCGAGCTTGTAAATCCCTTCGTGCGTGACGAAGTACACGTCCCTGAGGTCGGAGGTAAGGTCGACTATCTCCTTCTCGAAGTCTATCTCCACCGTCTCGCCGCTCCGGCGGTCCATCCGGATAAGGTAAGTGCCGCCCGCGCCGAAGAGGTAAAAGCGCGTGTTGGTAAGCAGGCGGGGCGTCTCGGTAAGACGGGCCGACTGCCAGACGACGGTCTTCTCGCCCTTCTCGAGCCAGTCTCTTTTAGATATGCCTTCCACGCGGTAGTCTTTAGCTATAAAAACGCGCTCTCCGTCGGTGTACATCTGCATGGGCTTTCCCTCCGTTAAGCGTTGCTAAGATATTAAGTATAAATGGATTTAACCGCCTTTTTCCTGAAGGCCTTTCTCTCGCTGCTGGCCATTATGAACCCTTTTGCGAGCGTACCCGTCGTCGTCTCACTTACGGCCGAGTACGGCGTTAAAGACGTTAAGAAGGTCGCCTTTAAGGCCGCCCTTTACGCGTTTTTTATCCTGCTGTTTTTCCTCTTTACGGGCGACCTGCTTTTTAAGTTTATGGGCATAACGCTCCCGTCGTTTAAGGTGGGCGGCGGGATACTGCTCTTTTTAATAGCCATAAGCTTAGTACAGGGCGAGGTGGCTAAAGAGAAGGGAGGGCACCAAGAGATTGAGGCGGCCCTCCAGCGCGACAACATAGCCCTCATACCCTTGGCCATGCCCCTGCTGGCGGGCCCGGGAGCCATCACCACGGTGCTGGTGTTAAGAGCCTCGGTCCACAGGCCCGAGGAGCTGCTCACGCTCGTGCTCGCGCTCGCTTGTGCTAGTGCCGTCTGCTTTGCCGTCTACGCCGGCAGCGGCTTTATATACCGCCTTCTCGGCCGCAGCGGCGTTAGCTTTATCTCCCGCGTCTCGGGTATACTGCTTCTGGCCGTCTCGGTCCAGTTTATCACCGAAGGTCTTAAGGTTCTTCTAAAGTAAGAGCTTTACCGTAAAGACGAGAAGCTGGTGAAGCACTATAAGTACGGCCGTAAGTGCGTAGGCGTGCGTCAGACGCGTACAGCCCTTTAGGCAGAGCCAGAAGGCCGCTGCGAAGAAAAAGGGCATAGAGAGGGCGTTAGCGTAGTTGACGGCTTTACTCTCGCGGACGCGCTTAGCGCGTAACTTCTTACGCTCGAACTGCCGGGCGTTAAGCTCGTACTCGGCGAAAGCTACCAAAAAGTACCGGCCGTTCTCTTCGGTAAGGATGTGGCCGTCGAAGAAGCGGAACCTGCCCGACCCTTCGTAACGGAGACGGCGGGCCGTTACGGTCAGACCTTCGGTTTTAAAAAAAACGAACCTAAGCTCGTTACCTTCACGCTCTTTAGCGTGGAGCACGAGCTTGCCCACGCGTATAAACTGGCCGGGAGGTAGCTCTCTAAAGAGCCGCTCGGTGTACTTAAGTAACAGGTTCTTACGGACGAAGGCCACCTTCTCCTCCAGCAGCACGCCCGAAAGCCCCGCGCTTAAGAGCCACACGAGCAGAAAGGGCACGGCGAAAAAGGTAAATATCCGCGCGTTAGATAGACGAAAGGCGTAAAAGACGTGAAGCAGCCGCTTCTCTTTAAAGAAAAAGAGCAGCGAGGCGGTGGCTACTATAACGCCTTCGGTTAAGAAAAAGTAAGTGTAAAAGGTGCTCCAGACTAAAAGGAAGCCCAGAGCGTCGGCCGGCGGGAGGCCGAAGAGGACGCTGCCGAGCCGTGCCAGCTGTAGGCTCAGAAGAATAAGCGAGAGGACGAAGGCGGAGGCGAAGACGGTTTTTAAGAAGCGGTAGAGAACGTAAGCCTGAAGCACTATATGCTAATATACCCTCAGATGCTGCTCGAGCTTCTGGCCACGGGCTTTTTCGTCGGCAAGCTGCCCGTAGCGCCGGGCACCTTCGGGACGCTGCTGGCGGTCCCGTTCGTGTGGTTTTTTAGTCTCGACGAGCGGCTCTTTAGGCTCGCCCTTGCCGTGCTTTTTTTCTTAGGCTGGCTCTCGGCCGAGTGGGTCGTCCGGAAGACGGGCCTTAAAGACCCGGAGGAGGTGGTTATAGACGAGGTTTTCGGCTACGCGGTGGCGTTTCTGTTCGTCGAGCCCGACGGACGGACGCTCCTTACGGGCTTTGTGCTGTTTAGGCTGCTCGACGTCTTTAAGCCTTTCCCCGTAAACCTGTTTGAGCACTTCCCGGGCGGGCTGGGCGTTATGGCCGACGACGCGGCGGCGGGACTCCTGACGGGCCTGCTGCTACTTATCCTGTTTTCTTGATAAAATCCTTTCGTATGAAAATAAGGATAGCGCACAGCCCCGACAGCGACGACGCGTTTATGTTCTACCCGCTCGTAAAGGGCCTTATAGACACCGAAGGGCTCGAGATAGAGCACGTGCTGGCAGACATAGAGACGCTCAACCGCGAGGCGTTAAAAGGTACCTACGAGGTCTCGGCCGTCTCGTTCCACGCCTACCCTTACGTGGCGGACAAGTACGCCGTGCTGCCCAGCGGCGGCTCGGTGGGCGACGGCTACGGTCCCGTGGTGGTAGCCCGGGAAGAGCTGCCTACGCTAAAGGGTAAGCGCGTAGCCGTACCGGGTAAGCTCACCACGGCCTACCTTACGCTGAAGCTCTACGAGCCCGACTTTACGCCCGTGGAGCTCCCCTTCGACCGCATTATAGAGGCCGTCGAGAAGGGAGAGGTAGACGCGGGGCTCGTCATCCACGAAGGCCAGCTTACCTATCCAGAGCACGGGCTTAAAAAGCTCGTAGACCTCGGCGAGTGGTGGAAAGAGCGCTACGGCCTCCCGCTGCCTTTGGGCTGTAACGTCGTAAGGAAAGACCTCGGGAGGGAGACCGTAAAGAAGCTCGAGCGGCTAATGAGAAAGAGCGTAGAGTACGCGCTTGAAGAGCGGGCTAAGGCGCTCGAGTACGCGCTTAACTTCGCGCGCGAGCTCTCGCGCGACGCAAAAAAAACCGACAGGTTCGTAAGCATGTACGTTAACGAGCGGACGCTCGACTACGGCGAGGAAGGAAGGGAGGCCGTAAGGCTGCTGCTCCGCCTCGGGCGCGAGCGCGGCATTATAAAGGTCCCTATACCCGACAAGATATTTACCGACGAGCTGTTTTAGATGTTTAAAGAGGGCGAGTTCGTACTTATTAAGTACGGCGACAAACGTTTTCTAAGAAAGCTCCAACGAGGGCAGAGCGTAAACGTAAAGAAGGACGTCCTTAAGCTCGACGAGCTTATAGGTAAGCCCGAGGGGGTAAAGATAGGGCCGTGGGAGGTCTTCCGGCCCGACCTCGAGGACGTTATACTGCTGGGCTTCGAGCGGAAAACGCAGATAATATACCCGAAAGACGCGTTTTACATAGCCTACAAACTCTCGCTGGACCGCTCCTCGCGCGTGCTCGAGTTCGGTACGGGCAGCGGGGCACTCTGCGCGGTGCTCTCGCGTCTGGCGGGTGAGGTCTGGACCTACGAGATATCGGAAGAGTTTTACAAGACGGCCCTTAAAAACTTCCGCCGCTTCGGTCTGGGCGGGAACGTGAGGTTCCACTTAGGCGACTTCGCTCAGGCCGAGGTGCCCGAACGCTACTTCGACGCGGCTTTCGTAGACGTTAAAAACCCCCTCCCTTACTTACACAAGGTCCACCGCGT
>JAADCR010000061.1 GCA_013154375.1 Aquificota bacterium
CAGGGTTAAAGCCTTTGAGGAGAAGCTCAGGCAGCTTAAGCGCGACTACGAGCGGTTTAAGCGCTTGTACGAGAAAGGCGTGGTACCGGCGCGGCAGTTTGAGAAGGTCGAGACGGAGCTCCGCGCGGCTACGCGCGAGTACGAGGCGCTTAAAGCCTCGCTGGAGGAAGTAAGCAAGCAGAAGCTGCTTGTGCTCGAGAAGGGGAAAGTCGTAAAAGAGCTCGCGAGGGAGATAGAGGCGCTTAACGAGAAGCTAAAGGCGCTCGGGAAGAAGAAGGAAGAGCTGGAGCTTCTAATAAGCTACGCCGAGCTTAGAAGCCCTATAGACGGGTTCGTGGTCAAGAAGTTCGTAAAAGAGGGTGAGCTCGTAAGGCCGGGGCAGTTCGTTTACGCCGTGTACGACCCGTCGGGCGTTTACGTGCTCGTGCTTTTAGACGAGCGGAAGCTCGAGGGGGTAAAGGTGGGTAGCAGGGCGCGGATTAAGCTCGACGCGTTCCCGGACGAGGAGTTTGAGGGCGTGGTGACGGAGATAAACCGGGCCGTGGCTTCTAAGTTTGCGGTCATACCGCGCGACGTAACGGCGGGGGAGTTTACGAAGGTGGCTCAGCGCGTACCCGTGAAGATTAAGATAACTAAGGGCGACAAGCGGAAGCTCATCTTAGGTCAAGGCGGGGAGGTGATAATAGAGAAGCGTTAGTCGATGCCTATAAACCAGTACTCGCTTCGGAAGCTCTCGCCGTACTTAGGCGAGTAGTACTTAAGGTAGCGGTAGAACTCTATCCGGAAGGTAAGCAGCGTCCCGTCGTCGTAGGCAAAGCTTATAAAGGGGTTCTCAAGCTCGTAGCTGCCCTCGCCTACTATAACGGCGTCGGGCCTGTAGAGTTTACCGCCGCTTTTAGGGTGGGGCCGGCCGTCGGGCAGGCGGGCCGCGTACATTATCCACTTCTCCCACAGGTCGTAACTCCTTACGCGGACGGTTCTGTTCTGTAAAAAGCGCGGGTAGTTAAAAACGTAAAGCGAGAGGCAGTACGGCGTGTCGCCGTACTCGAGCTTTAGGTGGGCGTTGTCTTTCTTTTCCGAGAGGTGCAGGTGGACGGTAAAGGCACCCTTTAGCGGCGGCAGGAGGTCGAGCCGTATGGTCCGCTTGGGGTCGGTACCGAGGACGATGGGCAGCTTCTCGCTCATCCGAGCAGCGCCTCCGCGTAAGCTTCCGCGCTGAAGGGCTGGAGGTCCTCCGGCCCTTCGCCCACGCCCACGAGCTTAACCGGTATCTTAAGCTCGCGGCAGACGGCCAGTATAAAGCCGCCCTTGGCGCTCCCGTCTAGCTTCGTAACCACTATGCCCGTAACCTTTACCGCCTCTTTAAAAACTTTAGCCTGCACGAGCGCGTTCTGTCCGGCCGTGGCGTCGATAACGAGCAGCACCTCCGAAGGCTCGTCCTCTTTAAACTTCTTGATAACTTTCACGATTTTCCTCAGCTCGTTTATAAGCGGCTCTTTCGTGTGGAGCCGCCCGGCCGTGTCGACGATAACCGCGTCGAAGAGCTCCTCTTTAGCCTTCCTCATGCCCTCGTAGACCACCGAGGCCGGGTCCGCCCCCTCTTTACCCTTAACGAGCTCGGCCCCGCTCCTCCGGGCCCAGACCTCGAGCTGCTCCGCCGCGGCGGCCCTGAAGGTGTCCGCCGCCACGAGAAGCACCTTCTTCCCTTCGCGCGTAAACCTGTAGGCGAGCTTCCCGGCGGTGGTGGTCTTACCCGAGCCGTTGACGCCCACGAGCAGATAAACGGTCAGCCCGCTGGGCTCTTTAAGCTTACCTTCGCAAGGCTTTAGCAGTTTTACGAGCAGCTTCTTAAACAGACCTCTTAGCGCCTCGGCGTTCTTTACGCCCCGGCGGGCCGCCTCCCTTTTAAGCTCCTTTACCAGCTCTAAGGCCGTCTTTACGCCCGCGTCCGCCCTGACGAGCTGCTCCTCGAGCTCCTCGAAAAACTCCTCGTCTATTTTGCGGGCTTTAAACAGCAGGCCCAGCTCCACCGCCTCGCGCGTCTTGGCCAGACCGCGGCGGAGCTTCTCTAAAAGACCCTCCTTCTTTTCTTCTTTAAGCCCGAGCTCGCGCTCGAGCCTGTCTCTCTCCTTCTCGAGCCTCTCCTTCTCGCCCGGCGGGGCCAGCTCGAGGGCACGCTTTAGAAGCTCGTAAGCGCGCTTTCTGTCGTCTTTAAGGTAAGCCGTCTCGTAGGCCTCCTTTAGGGCCTCGAAGCTGCCTACCTTTAGGTACTCTTTAATAGCCTCGTCGTACTCGCCCACCGAACGGTAGACGCGGGCGCGCTCGAGCGCTCTGCCTAAAGAGGGGAAACGCTTTAGGTACGGGTAGAGCTCTTGGTAGCGTCTCTCTTGAGCCAGCAGCTCGAACAGCAGCTCGGCCAGCTCTTCACTCTCTAAGGCTTTCTCTTTTAAGATGGAGAGGGCTTTGTCTTTTTTGCCCTTTTTTACGAGCTCGAGGAGGGCGCTCTTGTCGCCCTTCTCGGCCCGCTTCTCGAGCTCGGACTTTCTCCAGAAGAGAACCATCTTTTAAAGTCTAACTTCGCGTTTAAGGCGGGGCAAGCTTAACGCTTGAGGTTAAGCCCGAGGGAGCGGAGGACCGAGCGGAGCTTCTCTTCGTTATCGGGAGACATGGGCGTTAGCGGCAGACGGAACTCCTTCTCGCACATGCCCATCATCCAGAGGGCGGTTTTAACGGGTATGGGGTTCGTCTCTATAAAGAGGGCCTTAAAGAGGGGATAAAGCTCGTAGTGGAGGCGGCGCGCCTCGTTAAAGTCGCCTCTAAGCGCGGCGTCGGTGAGGCGCTTAACGCGCTCGGGCACGACGTTGTTGGCCACCGAGACGACGCCCTTGGCGCCTAGGGCCATCATGGGCAGCGTAAGGCTGTCGTCGCCCGAGAGGACGGTAAACTCGTCACCGAGTTTACTTATAAGCTCGGATATCCGGTCCATGTTGCCCGTTGACTCTTTAGAGCCTACGACGTTCTCGCAGGTTTTTCTTATCTTCAGAAGCGTGTCGGGGGCTATCTCGGTACAGGTGCGGGAGGGGATGTTGTAGACGACGACGGGTATGTCTACCTCTTTAGCTACGGCGGTGAAGTGCTCGTACAGGCCCCGCTGGGTGGGCTTGTTGTAGTAAGGAACGACCACGAGCGCCGCGTCCGCGCCGGCCTCTTGGGCGTGACGCGTAAGGCGTATGGCCTCGTGCGTGGCGTTACCGCCCGTACCGGCTATAACGGGTATGCGGCCGCGCGCCTGCTTTACGGCAAACTCTATAACCTTCTCGTGCTCCTCGAAAGTTAGCGTGGGGCTCTCGCCCGTGGTGCCGCAGACCAGAATTGCGTCCGTGCCGGCCTTTACGTGAAACTCTATAAGGTTAGCAAGGGCTTGGTAGTCTACCTGTCCGTCTTTAAAGGGCGTTATTAGGGCAACGACGGAGCCCTGAAGCATGCCCTCAGCCTCCTTCTCTAAAACTATACCTCAAAGAGCCGCTCAAACTGGTTTGCCACCTTAGAAAGCTCGCGCTCGGTTACGAACCTACGGGCGTTCTCTTTAAGCCGCTCCCTTAACTCTTCGTCTTTTACGAGCCTTTTAAGGCTCGTCAGAAGCTCTTTCTCGTTCCGGTAAAAGAGGACGGGCGAGTCGTCGCCTTTAGGGAGCGTCTCGAAGTAGCGCGTATCGGGCACCACCGTAGGCGTTAGGCTCCCGAGTACCTGATGCAGGGTGGAAGAGAGCACCACGCGCCGGCTCTGGCCTTTAGGAAGCAGGTGGACGTCCGAGGCGTGGAGCTCTTTTAGCGCCGTCTCGTAGACTAAGCTTTTTCTCTCTTGAACGAGCCACGGGTAGGTTACGGGCAGGAGCTCGCGCGGCCTTACGACTTTGTAGGTGAAAGGCTCGTCGAAGCGCTCGAGCACGCGTAGGTAAGGGAGGTACTCCTCGGGCGGCTGGCGGCCGAAGGAGAAAAAGCGTACGGGGCCGTCTTCGGCAAAGGCCCGCTTGCCCTCACGGACCGGGTAGCAAGGGTACGGGACGAGCCTGAGCTTCTCTTCTTTAACGCGGTTACGGACGACCTCGCGTGCGTAGCGCTCGTCAAAGACGACGACGGCGTCAAAGAGGTCTAAGCTGCGGTAGCGCAGCTCCTCGTACGCTCCTTCGTGAACGACGGCTACGCAGAAGCTGCCGCGGTCTTTAAGCTTTCTAACGAGCCTCTCTACGGCTCCGTGGGGTAGCTTCTCGTAGCTTTCTACTATAAACAGCTCGGGAGGGTCGGCCAGAACGGGCTGCTCGTTCAGGTAGCCCTCGGTGCCGTCGGGCGTGTGCTCGCGGTAGCAGCGGACGACGAACGGCTCGTCTTCTCTTAGGATTAGGTGGTGCCACCAGCGGTTGGCGCTCTCGAGCGTAGGGGCGTAGACGGTGAGGCGGTGGCCCCGCCGCAGTAGCTCCCGCCCTATCATCTCGGCGTGAAGAGAGACGCCGCAGGCGGCGTTCCAGCGGCTTAAAAGGCCTACCTTCACGCCTTTCTCCGGCGGACGCGGCCGAGCACCTTCAGCGGTAGGCCCCAGACTTTGGTAAAGAGCTCGCCGGCCTTCTGGTCGAAGGCGTCTTTCTCGGAGTAAGTGGCGAGCTCTTCGACGTAGAGCGAGTTAGGCGAGCGTCGGCCGAGGACCTGAAGCGAGCCTTTGTAGAGACGGAGCTTAACCTCGCCCGTGGCGAGGCGGGCGAGCTGTTCGTTAAAGGCGTCGAGGGCCTCGCGGAGGGGCGTAAACCAGAGGCCTTCGTAGACGAGCTTAGCGTACTGCTGGGGAACGTGCGTTAAAAAGTAGTGGTAAGTAAAGCGGTCCAGCACGGCCGAGAGCAGGTCGCGGTAAGCTTCGTAGAGCATAAGCGCACCCGGCGCTTCGTACAGCTCTCGGCTCTTTATACCTACGAGGCGGTTCTCGAGCATGTCTATCCGTCCCACGCCGTGACGGGCGCCCAGACGGTTAAGCTCTTCTATAAGCTCGCTGAGCCGCTCGTAGCGCTTCCCGTTTATAGAGACGGGCGTACCTTCTTCGAAGCCCAAGACGACGAGCTCGGGCTCGTTGGGAGCTTTTTGAGGCTCGAGGGTTATCTGCCAAGCGTCTTCGGGCGGCTCGAGCCAAGGGTCTTCTAACGGGCCGCACTCTATAGAGACGCCCCAGAGGTTCCGGTCTATGGAGTAGGGCTTTTCTTTGGTGGCTTTTACGGGTATGTCGTAGCGGCGGGCGTACTCGACCTGCTCCTCGCGCGACTTGAACTCCCAGCTGCGGACCGGGGCGAGCACCTCGAGGTCGGGGTTAAGCGCCCAGACCGACAGCTCGAACCTAACTTGGTCGTTACCTTTGCCCGTAGAGCCGTGGGCTACGAAGTCGGCGCCGAGCTTCTCGGCGTAGTGGACGAGCCTCTCGGCTATGAGGGGCCTCGAGAGGGCGGCGCTGAGGGGGTACTTGGCTTCGTAGAGGGCTAAGGCTCTGAGCGTAGGCAGACAGTAGTTACGGGCAAAGGGCTCGCGCAGGTCCTCTACTATGGTCTCTACGGCGCCGGCCCGACGGGCCTTCTCGGGTATCTCGGAGAGCTCCTCGCCCTGACCGACGTCGGCGGTGTAGGTTATAACCTCGTAGCCGCGCTCGGTAAGCCACCGGACGATGACGGAGGTGTCGAGACCGCCCGAGTAGGCGAGAATTACGCGCTTTTTCATAAGTTTATAAGTTTAATACAGGTGCGTACCTGCGGTATATCGAGCCCACTATGCCGAGGCCTATGGCGTTGGACAGGAGGTTACTAAAGCCGTAGCTGAGAAACGGGAGGGCGATGCCTTTAGGCGGTAGCAGGTTCAGCGCCATGGCGTAGTTGACCAGAACCGAGTAGAAGAAGTTTAGCGCCACGCCGAGCACCACGAGCCGTTCGTAGGTGCCGTAGATAAAGCGCGTGTAGCTTAAAAGGCGAAACGCCAGCGCCAGCTGTGCCGTTATGAGCAGCAGAAAGCCCACCAGCCCGAAGTTCTCGACGAAGACGCTGATAAAGTAGTCGGTGTCGGACTCTCTTATGTAGGTTACGGCAAAGAGGCCTTTGCCCAGCCCTTCGCCCAGCAGGCCGCCTTTTACGAAGGCCTGTAAGGCCTTTATTATCTGGTAGCCCTTGTCGTACGGGTC
>JAADCR010000051.1 GCA_013154375.1 Aquificota bacterium
CTCTTTTAGCATCGTTAGTTATTAAACTTATAAATACATGAAAACTTTACACCTTCTCGACGGGTCGGCGTTCGTTTACAGGAGTTTTTACGCGCTGCCGGAGCTTAAGACGAGTAAAGGGTTCCCGACGAACGCGGTTTACGGGTTTATGAAGGCGCTGCTGTCAATTGTAAAGAAAGAGAGGCCGCGCTATCTGGCGGTGGCGTTCGACGCACCGGCCAGAACGAGGAGGGCGCTTATTTACGAGCGGTACAAGGCCCGGAGGCCTAAGGCTCCGGACCCGCTTAAGGCTCAGATACCCGTGGTTAAAGAGCTGATAAGACTGGCGGGCGTGCCCGTGCTGGAGGAGCCCGGGTACGAGGCGGACGACCTTATCGCCTCGGCGGCTAAGCGGGCGCTCGAAGAAGGTTTTCTCGTCCGCGTGCACACGCCGGACAAGGACCTTCTGCAGCTCGTTACGGACGGGCTTACGGTGGTAAACCCTTTTACGGGAGAGGTCTTTACGCGCGGGCGCGTGGAGGAGAAGTTCGGCGTGCCGCCCGAGCGTCTTACCGACTACCTTGCCCTCACGGGCGACAAGACGGACGACGTTCCCGGGCTTAAGGGCGTAGGGCCTAAAAAGGCGCTCGAGCTTCTTAAAAGGTTTGGCCGCGTGGAGGAGATGCTTAAGCGGTTTGACGAGCTTAGACGGCTCGTCCCCTCGGCGAGCCGGGAGGAGCTCGAGCTTTCTTACGAGCTGGTTAAGCTCGACTACGGGGCACCCGTACCGCCGCCCGAGGGTCTGGAGGTAAAGAAAGCCCGTCTGGACGAGCTCGTAAAGCGGCTCGAGGAGCTCGAGATGAAGAGTCTCGTAAAAGAGGTCAGGCTCGTCTTTAGGACGGCGGGTCAGGGGAGTCTCTTTTAGAAGTTTAGCAAGACGGCGCCGGCGGCCATTAGGAGCGCGCCCGCAAAGGCCCGCCTTACGCGCTCTTTAAAGAACAGCTTCCCGTAAAGAACGTCCAGTATAACGCCCAGCCGTTCGGCCGAGGCTACGTAAGAGGCGTAAGCGTAAAGGTATCCCCACGCGTAGAAGAGCATCCCGCCGGCAAAACAGGCGCCTACGGCAAGAAAGAGCGGGTCTTTAAGCCGCTCTTTAGGCGGGAAGCGCTTAACGAACGGCAGCACGCCGAACGACATAACGAGCGAGTAGTACCAGCTGAAGAAAAACTGGTTACTCGCCTGAACGGCGACTTTACCCACCACCACGTTAAGACCGAATAGGGCGGCCGAAGCGAGCGCGTAAAGCGCCCCTTTGTGCTTTCTGAAAAACGAAGGTCTGCCGCCGCTTATTACGAAGCTCCCGAGCACTATAAGCGTTATCCCGAGCCAGCCCGCGGGCGAGGGCCGCTCGTTAAGCACGAGCCAGCCCGCGAGGGCGGAAAAGAGCGGCATAAAGGTTAAAAAGGGCATGGCCACCGAGAGGGGAGCGTGCTTTACCGCCTTTATAAAAAACAGCGAGGCGGCCACCTCGAGCGGTAGCCAGACGAAAGTGGTTAAAACTACCTTTAGGTTAAGCTCCCAGAAGTAGAGGCCGAGAGGCAGCAGCAGGACCGAGGCTACGGGGAAGCGCACCCAGAGAACGAAGTTCTCTTCGTAGCCCTTTTTAAGCGCCAGCTTGGTAAAGACCGAGCCGGTGGCCCAGAAGGCGCCGGCGAGAAGGCCGAAAAGAAGGCCCGTCAAGCTCACCCTTCTAAGGGTACCTTCTCGTAGTGGCGCGAGAGCTGCTCCCAGAGGTACGAGAGCTGCAGGAGCAGCTCCTCGTCCCAGCGGCGGCCTATAAACTGGACGCCCACGGGCAGACCGTTAACCCAGCCCGCGGGCACCGAGACGGCCGGCAGGCCCGCGAGGCTCGCCGGCACCGTAAGCACGTCCGACATGTACATCTTAATAGGGTCGTCGAGCCGCTCGCCGAGCTTAAACGGGAGCGTGGGCGCCGTGGGCGTGACGAGCGCGTCGACGCGCTTAAACGCCTCCTCAAACTCGTCGGCTATAAGGCGGCGGACCTTCTGGGCCTTAAGGTAGTACGCGTCGTAGTAGCCGGCCGAGAGGGCAAAGGTGCCGAGCATGATGCGCCGCTTAACCTCGGGGCCGAAGCCCTCGGCCCGCGTTTTTGCGTACATCTCCCAGACGTCCCGGTACTCTTTACTGCGGTAGCCGTAACGTACCCCGTCGTAACGCGCGAGGTTGGACGAGGCCTCCGAAGGGGCCACGATGTAGTAGGTGGGTACCGCGTACTTTAAGGCGGGCAGCGAGACCTCCACCAGCTCGTGCCCTTCCTTCTCGAGCGCCTTTAGAAACTCGTTAAAGACCTCGAGGACCTCCTTTTGTATGCCCAGCTCGGTGGCTTCTTTAACGACGCCTAAGCGGAGCTTCTCGGGTACGCGGGAGAAGCTCTCGCTCCAGCGCGGGACCGGCTCGTCCGCGCTCGTCGAGTCGCGCTCGTCTTTACCGCTTATGACCTCGAGCAGAAGAGCCACCTCTTCGGTCCTGCGGCCGAAGACGCCTATCTGGTCGAGCGAGGAGGCAAAGGCCACCAGACCGTAACGCGAGACGCGGCCGTAGGTGGGCTTTATGCCTATAACGCCGCAGAAGGCGGCGGGCTGTCTTATGGAGCCGCCCGTGTCCGAGCCGAGGGCTAAGGGCGCCGATAGGGCCGCCACCGCGGCGGCCGAGCCGCCCGACGAGCCGCCGGGCACGCGCTCGAGGTCCCACGGGTTACGCGTAGGGAAGAAGGCCGAGTGCTCCGTCGAGGAGCCCATGGCAAACTCGTCGAGGTTGGTCTTGCCTACTATAAGCGCTCCTTCGTCTTTTATCCGCTTTACGACGGTAGCGTCGTAAGGGGCTACGAAGTTCTCGAGGATTTTCGAGGCGCAGGTGGTTCTGTAACCTTCGGTGAGGATGTTGTCTTTGACGGCTACGGGTATGCCCCAGAGCTTCCCGCGCGGCTCTTTGAGTTTTCTGGCCTGCTCGAGCGCTTGCTCGTACAGGGGCGTTATAAAGGCTTTAATTTTGTCCTCAGTCCGGTTAAACCGCTCGTAGTAACTCTCGATAAGCTCGGCGGGGGTTAGCTCGCCCCGCAGGAGGGCCCTGCGGAGCTCGCCGAGGGGCTTTTTCCAGAGCATAGACGGTATTCTATCACGCCTCCCCTATGTCGTCGCGCTCCACCTTTATGTCGTCTATGTTAAACATGTCCGTAACGCCGTAAGAGGGCATGTAGGTGCCCGTCTCTTTCTCCATCTCCTCGGCGCACTTGGCGCAGTAGCGCGTCCAAGGTATGGCGCAGAGGCGCGCTTCGGGAATCTGCTCGCCGCAGCCTTCGCACATGCCGTATATGCCTTTGTTTATCTTCTCGAGCGCGTACTCTATCTCGCGTATCGTCTGCATCTCCACCTGCGAGAGGTTGTCCAGAAGCTCTTCGGTGTAAGTTATCTGGCCTATGTCCTCGAGGTCGCGCGGCTCGCGCGACTCCTCGCCCAGCCGCTCCTGAATCTCTTCCTTCTCGCGGTAACGGCCCAGAATCTTAGCCTTCTCTTCGAGCAGACGCTTCTCGCACTTCTTTAGAAACTCCTTGTCCATGGCTTCCTCCCTTCCGTCGATTAAAGAAAAAATAATACCTTTTTCGGTTTTTCACTTCAAAACCTTTCCCGTGGCCGCGTAAAAGATAAGAAGGTCGAGCTCGGCCATGCTCGTGCCCGTCTCGCGCGCGAGCCGTCTTAGCGCCTCCTCGGCCTCGAGGTACAGCTTCCGCGTAACCGTCTTAAGCGGTCTTACTAACCCGTGCGCCCTTAAGAACCTAAGGACGTGCCGGTCTACGATGGCAAGCCCGTCGTAGCCGAGGTTTCTTAAAAAGTGCGAGGCCTCCTTTAGGCCTAAGCCTTCTACCTTGTAAGGCGAGCCGGGGCTCGAGAGCAGCTCCCTTACGCGTGCGGCGTCTTTCTCTTCTTTTAGTAGCTTTAAAACTAAAGGGAAGCGCTCGCGCGCTTTAACTATCCGCTCGGCCCGCTGGCCTGCCCACCGGTGGCCCAGTTTTTTAAGCAGCTCCTCGAGCTCCTCCCGGCCGGCAGTAAGGAAGCCCTCTTCGCCTAAGGCGGCCTGAGCTTTAAGCCCTAAAAGGGCCGACGAGCCGGCGGTGAGCAGACAGAAGGCAAGCTCGGAGAACCTGCCGGCCTCAAAGCTAAGCTCGGCGTAAGGCCTAAAGTCGAAGTAAGCTCTGCCTTTCGTACCGAGCTCCCTAAACGAGGAGAGCCTCTCTTCTACGGATTTACCGGCCTCTTTTTTAGCCTTCTCTATCTGCTTTAGGGCTTCCTTCATGCTTTTTAAGCTTAAACAGGTAGTCCAAAAGGCGCAGCTTAAGCCGGCGGAACGCCTCCTCGAGGGCCCGTCTGCGCGGCAGCTCCGCCTCGCCTCCGTAGGCAAGCCGGTAAGGCACCGAGGCGGAGAAGCTCTCTTGAGGCGTCTTTACGGTGAGCTTAAGCAGGTAGGTCGAGACGCGCTGGAGGCCCGAGACGACGAGCGGCCTCTCGTTAACCTCGGCTCTAAGCTCGAGCTTGCGGGCGTTCGGGCCGCAGCCGAGGGCGTAGCCGGCCTCGAGGGCCGTCTCGCGGAGCTTCTTCGTTACAACTAGGCGCGCGTAAGGGTCGGGGAAGGAGCCTTTAACGGTTAGGCAGAGCTCTTGGGCGAAGACGGGTAGGGCAAGCAGGACTAAGAAGAGCATCCGAACCGCTCCTTAAGCTTCCGCTCTACGAACGGGTGGACGAGGTCTTGTAGCTTGCCGCAGTACGAGGCTACGTCGCGGACGATGGTCGAGCTTATGTGTATAAACTCCTGTGAGGGCATCATAAACACCGTCTCCACGCCCCCGAGCTTAAAGTTGGTCATGGCTATCTGAAGCTCGTACTCGAAGTCCGTAAAGAGCCTTACGCCCCTGACGACCACGCCGTAGCCTTCTTTCCGTACAAACTCGTAAAGCAAGCCGTTAAAGGCTTTTACCTCGACGTTGGGCAGCTCCCGGACCATCTGGCGGAACATCTCCACGCGGTCGGCTACGGGGAAGAGGAGGTTCTTCCGCGGACGCTCGGCCACCGCTACCACGACGCGGTCAAACAGCCGGGCGCTCCGCCTCACGATGTCGAGGTGGCCGTAGTGGGGCGGGTCGAAGGTGCCGGGGTAAACGGCTACTCTCTCACCCATATCGATAATACTGTATCACCGTAGCGCCGCTCCTCGGGCGCGCCGAAGCTCTTCCGCTTGTCGTGCTCGAGGATAAACGCCCCGCCCTCTTCGAGCTTCTCGAGCGCCAGCTTTATGAGCTTCTCGTACTGCCCGTAGTCGTAAGGCGGGTCGGCGAATATAACGTGGGCCTTCTCTTTGGTCCGCTTTAGAAACCTAAGCGCGTCCTCGGCGTAGACTCTGCCCTTGGTCTTCTTTCTAATCTCGTCGGCCCGTCGGCGGTGCCGCTCTACGAACGTCACCTTAGCGCCCCTTCTCTCGGCCTCGAGCCCAATCTGGCCCGTGCCGGCAAACAGGTCCCAGAAGCTCAGGCCTTCCAGCTCGCCCAGCAGGTTAAACAGGGCGTTTTTTACGAGCGACTGCGTGGGTCTCAGGCCGGCTCTCTTCCTCACCGTAGTTTAATTTTAGATATGGCCCGGGCTAAGGTGGGGGGCTCCGCCGCGGAGGAGCTCGAGAGGCTGCTAAAGAGGCTTAAGCGGAGCCTTAAGCGGCTCTGCCGGCAGGAGGGGATAGAGGACCTCTCTCACCTCAGGTACCACACCGTGGCCCTCTCGGAGGCCGTCTACAGAAGCCCGGGCGGTAAGACCTACCGACGCTACCAGCTTAAGGCTTACTATGCCGACGGCCGCCGCCAGAGAACCAAGACGGTAAAAAGCTGGCGCGAGGACGACCTGCCGCAGTCGGTAAAGAGAATAGTGGCGCTCTACCGCGCGGTTAAGCACATCCAGAGGGCTTTAAAGAGCCTTAACGAGCTTCCTAAGTAGCTCGGCGTACCGCTCGGCGGTCTTTTCGGAAGAGTAGTTACGGGCCGT
>JAADCR010000018.1 GCA_013154375.1 Aquificota bacterium
TCTCTCACGCGCGAAGCGCGTCTTTTTCGTCTTTAGTTAACATGTAGACTTATGTACGCGCTGTTGTTGGTGCTGGCGGTACTCGTAGGATGCGGGGGCGGGGGCGGCGGTCTGCCCGCGGGTACGCTCGAGACGGTAAGCGTTGAGCTGCGGCTTTTAGACGAAGAGCCGTTGACGGCCGAAGTGCTTTGGGTGGACGAGAACGGTGATGGGTTTTGCGACTACGGTACTTTTACGCTCGTTCTTACGCTGGAGCTGAGCGTAACGCCTAAAGAGGGCGTCGTTAACCCGTCGCCCGTAGCCGTGGAGGGCGCGGCGGTTTACTTTAGCCCGCAGGCCGAAGGGCAGCCGCCCGTAACCGCTTCGGTATTTCTCTCGGGTGAGACGCGCGTAGAGCCGGGCCGGACGGGCGTTATCTCGGCCGAGCTGGACGGGCGCGTAGAGCCGGGTCTGCTGCCCGCGCTTTACTCGGCTTACTTGTCGGTAAAGCTGCGCGAGCTTTACACCGACAGGACCGTCTCCGTACCCGTGAACTTCGTCGTAAAGCTGGTCGACGAGGCTCACGAGGGATGCGCTTTAGCGCCTTAAGCTCGGCGGTAAGGGTACAATCCGTTCGCCCTTTTTAATTTTGTAAAGGTAGTCGCGGACGAAAATCTCTTTAAGCTCGTTAGGGTTCTCTTTTAAAAGTTTGACGAGCGCCTTAAGGCGCTCGTTTTTTTCGTACTCTCTCTTTATCTTCTCTTCGAGCTCGCGCTCGAGCTCTTTAAGTCTTAGGAGGTCAAACACGCTGGGCTTGGTGAAAAACAAGCTCACCAGAAGGTTAATAAAAAGAAGAAAGACGAAGAAGAGGAAGAGCTTCTCACCGAAGGAATCGGTAAAACTCCTCCCTACCCCAGAAGACCGCTCCATCTCCCAGTCTCTCCTCTATCCTTAACAGCTCGTTGTACTTAGCCACGCGGTCCGTCCGTGAGGCCGAGCCCGTCTTTATCTGCCCGCTGTTGGTGGCCACCGCTAAGTGCGATATAAAGGTGTCCTCGGTCTCGCCCGAGCGGTGCGACACTATGGCCGCGTACCCGCGCTCTTTAGAGAGCATTATCGCGTCGAGCGTCTCCGAGACCGTCCCTATCTGGTTAAGTTTTATAAGCACGGCGTTGGCCACACCTTCCTCTATGCCCTTTCTTATAACCTCGGGGTTCGTCGTAAACAGGTCGTCGCCCACGAGCTGTACGCGGCCGCCCAGCCGCTCGGTAACGAGCTTCCAGCCCTCCCAGTCGTCTTCCGCCATGGGGTCCTCTATGGAGACTATAGGGTAGTCGTTAACGAGCTGCTCGTAGAACGCCACCAGCTCCTCGCGCGTAAGCTTCTTTTTCTCTAAGTAGTAGTACCCGTCTTCGTAAAACTCGGACGAGGCGGCGTCGAGCGCCAGCAGTACGTCCTTGCCCGGCTCGTAGCCGGCCCGCTCTATAGCGAGCATAAGGTAGTCGAGCGCCTCGCGCGTGGACGAGAGCTGAGGGGCAAACCCGCCCTCGTCGCCCACGTTGGTAGAGTAGCCTTTCTCTTTAAGGATGTCTTTAAGCGCGTGGAAGGTCTCTACGCCCGCCCTGAGGGCTTCGCGGAACGAGCCGCCCGTGACGGGCACGACCATAAACTCCTGTATGTCGAGCTCGTTGTCCGCGTGGGCGCCGCCGTTTATGAGGTTCATAAGAGGGACGGGCAGACGGTAGCCGAACTTCCCGCCGAGGTACTCAAACAGCGGCAGCCTTAAGTGGTTGGCCGCGGCGCGCGCTACGGCCATGCTCGTGCCTAAAATCGCGTTGGCTCCGAGGCGGCTCTTGTTGGGCGTACCGTCGAGCTCTATAAGCAGCGCGTCTATCTCGCGTTGGTTAAACGGCTCGAGCCCTTTAAGGGCTTTAGCTATGGGCCCGTTTACGTTCTCCACGGCCTTTAGCACGCCTTTTCCGCGGAAGCGCCGCGGGTCGCCGTCGCGCAGCTCTAAAGCCTCCCGCTCGCCCGTGGACGCCCCGCTGGGGACGATGGCCCTACCTACGGTACCGTCCTCAAGCTCTACCTCGACCTCTACCGTAGGGTTACCCCGCGAGTCGAGCACCTCCCTACCGTGCACTCTTACTATCTTGGGCATACTTTTTATCTTACAATGAAAGCCATGGAAGAGAGGCTGGCGCCCTTTAGGGAGAGACCTCAGGACGCGGAGCAGCTCCGCAAGGCCGTAATGGAGAAACTCACCAAGGTTCCTCCTACCATGGAGCACGTTAGGGACCTCGTTATGAACGTCCGCCTTATGCTCCGCATGCTCACCGACGTAGAGTTTACGCTTAAGGAAGAGGCCCGCGCCGACTTTTTCGCCGCCCTCTGGTACTTCATAGAAGAGAAAGACCGCCTTTCGGACAAGCTTCCCATCTTCGGCTTTAAAGACGACTACGAGGTGGTCGAGTACGTGCTTAACAAGCACCGCTCCGAGGTCGAGCGGTACCTCTCGTCCACGCGGCCTTATCTGGCCTACTGGCTGTAATGTTTAGGTACTTGGTTTTCAGGCTTCTGCAGGCCGTACCCACGCTTATAGGCGTTACCTTTCTCTCGTTCGTCGTTATTAAGCTCGCACCCGGAGACTATCTGGACCAGCTCAGGTTAAATCCCCAAGTCTCTCCCGAGACTATAGAGCGGCTTAAGAAGCTCTACGGGCTTGACGAGCCGCTGCTGGTACAGTACCTAAAGTGGCTTAAAAACGCCCTTACTTTCGACTTCGGCTACTCGTTTCAGTACCACGCACCCGTCCGCGACCTTATCCTCGAACGGATTCCAAACACGCTCCTGCTTTCAGTAAGCTCGGCTCTTTTTGCTTGGGGGCTGGCCCTGCCGCTGGGCACGCTCGCGGCGTTTAAAGAAGACTCGTGGCTCGACAGGGCTATAAGGGCTTTCTCTTACGCCTTTATGTCGGTCCCGTCGTTCTTTCTGGCTTTTCTTCTTCTGTTTTTTGCTGCCAAGACGGGCCTTCTGCCCGTAGGAGGGATGAGGAGTCCCGAGTACGAGGCGCTCCCGTTTACGGGTAAGCTGTTAGACACGCTTAAGCACTTGGTCGTACCCGTGCTGGCTCTGGGTCTGGTCTCGCTGGCGGGTCTTACGCGCCTCGTCCGCAGCGCCGTGCTTGAGATTCTAAAAAGCCCCATGGTGACGATGCTGAGGGCAAAGGGGGTGCCCGAGCGCGTGGTGGTTAAACACGTCCTAAAAAACGCGCTTAACCCCTTTATAACGCTGCTGGGTTACGAGATAGCGGGGCTTATATCTGGCTCGGCGCTTATAGAGATTATCGTAGGCTGGCCGGGCATGGGCACGCTTATGCTAAACGCCGTTCTCTCTCAGGACCTCTTTCTCGTTATGGGCGGGCTGTTCGTGGGCACTATCATGCTCATTCTGGGTAACCTCATTGCCGACCTGCTTTTAGCTTACGTAGACCCGCGCGTCCGCGAGCGCGAGCTGGGCGCTTAACAGCCCGCGCGGACGCCCTTTAAAAGGTCTATAAGCGCATGAAGCGCTTTTAACGCTTTGATTGCGTTGACTATCTCCTCTTTAAACTCCTTTACCTCGGAAGCAAGCTCTTTAACGACGGCCTTTACCTCCTCGAGGCTCTCAAAAGCTCCCAGATTTAGCTTTTTAAGCACTTCGTCAATGCGGCGCAGGGTTTCGTCGCTTAAACCCATCCGCTTTAAAGCGAGCTTAAGGAGCTGTTTAGCGGCTTTCTCTCTTATCTGCTTAACTTCTTGCTCGGTTAGCGTTACTACTCTCTCTTGGCACCCGCCGTTTAGGGCACAGAGCTGTACTTTAAAAACGCCGCAGCCTTCGGGCGTTACTCTGGCAACGAAAGCTTTTGGCGGGTAAGGGCAGGCGGAGCTAAAGACGCCGGCGCTGTAGTACTCGGGCTTTTTCTGACGGCCCGACAGGACCGCGTTTTTAAACTTTACCTCTATTACCCGGAGCTCTCCGTTGCCGCAGGCAATAACGTCGGGCCCCGCGTGGGAGGTCAGCTTCTCTTCGTTAAGAACTTTAAAGCCTTCCTTTTTAAGCGTAAGGCGCACCACTTCTTCGGCTATAAGACCTTTCAGCTGCTTAACGAGGCCCGAGTCGTTTTCCGCCTCGTAGCCGCAGAAGACGCCTTGCCAAACTTCTTCTATCTTTTTGTAAAGCTCTTCGGCCACTTCGTTTAGCACCTTCTCTACGACGAGCTCCTCGAGGCCGGACGCCGCAAACAGTGCGACTTCTTTTCCCGCGCAGACGGCCGCTCTGGTAATAACTGCGGTAGGAATAACCGCAGGGTTAGCCGCGCTCAAGCTCGCCGTAAGAAGTAAAGCTACCGCTATCTTCCTCATCACTTACTAAAAACGGCCCGTAGGGCCGTCTTCTGACTCTTGAAGAGGTTTAAAAGGAAGGCTTAAAATATTGTTTTCCCTCAGGAGGTTCGGCCCTTGTACAAGGTTCTCATTACCGACCCTATAGCACCCGAAGGGATTAAGATTCTCGAGAGCGACCCGGAGGTGGAGGTTTACAACGAGCCGGACATCTCGTACGAGGAGCTGCTCGAGATTATACCTGAGTTTGACGCTATTATTACGCGGAGCCGTACGCCCGTTACGAAAGAGCTTTTAGAGCGGGCTAAGCGGCTTAAGGTGGTCGGTAGAGCGGGCGTGGGCGTGGACAACGTGGACGTAGAAGAGGCTACGAGGCGCGGCATTTTAGTGGTAAACACGCCCGGGGCTAACACGATAGGGGCCACGGAGCTGACGCTTATGCACATGCTCACGATTATGCGGAACGGCCACAAGGCGCACGAGAGTATGCTCTCGTACAAGTGGGACAGGAAGAAGTTTATGGGCGAGGAGCTTTACGGTAAGACGCTCGGGATTATAGGGCTGGGTAACATAGGCTCGCAGGTGGCTATAAGGGCTAAGGCTTTCGGCATGCGCGTGCTGGCTTACGACCCGTACGTACCTAAAGAGAAGGGCGAGAAGCTGGGCGTTAAGCTGGTGGACGACCTTCACGACATGCTTAAAGAGATTGACGTGCTTACCATCCACGCTCCCTTGACGCACGAGACGCGGAACATGATAGACGAGAAAGAGTTTGAGATAATGAAGGACGGGGTTTATCTGGTTAACTGCGCCCGGGGCGGGATAGTGAACGAGCGGGCGCTTATAAAGTACATGGAGAAGGGGAAGCTTAAGGGGGTGGCGCTCGACGTCTACTCGAAAGAGCCGCCGCCGCCGGAGTTTATAGACGAGCTTAAGCGTCTCTCGGACAGGGTGAACCTCTCGTTAAGCCCGCACATAGGGGCTAACACCTACGAGTCGCAGAGGAACGTGGCCGTCATCGTCGCCCAGCAGGTGCTTAAAGCGCTGAAGGGTGAGACGGTCGAGTACGCGGTTAACGCGCCGTTTCCGGACCTGTCGGTGCTTACGCTTATAAAGCCGTTTTTAGACTTGGCGGAGAAGCTGGGTAAGTTTTTAGTCCAGTGGGCGGACGAGGGGATTAGGGAGGTCCACGTAGAGGTAAGGGGTGACATAGCGGAGCACTTCCAGCCCATCTCGTCGGCCGTGCTTAAGGGTATTCTCGAGGAGGTGGTGGACTTCCCGGTAAACATCATAAACGCCTTCTACGTGGCACGCGACCGCGGGATTAAGGTAGAGGAGCTCTCGTCGGAAGAGACGCCCGACTTTAAGCACTACGTAAAGGTGGTGGCCCGCTCGGACGGCAAAGAACACGTGGTGGCCGGTACGGTGCTCGAGGGCCAGCTGTTAAGAATTACCGAGATAGACAAGTACAAGGTGGACATAGAGCCCGAGGGGATACTGCTGGTGTTTGAGAACAAAGACGTTCCCGGCGTTATAGGTAAGATAGGCTCGCTTTTAGGGAGCGCGGGCGTTAACATAGCCGGCTTCAGGCTGGGCCGGGAGCGGAAGGGCGGTCTGGCCATAGGCATCTTAAACCTCGA
>JAADCR010000045.1 GCA_013154375.1 Aquificota bacterium
GGGGCTTGAGGCGCGGGTGCCCGCGCTTGCCCTCTAAAGACTCTATTAAAGCGGTCTCCTCACCGCAGATGTAAGCGCCCGCACCGCGGGCAACGTAAATCTCGAGGTCAAAGCCGGAGCCTAAGATGTTTTTGCCTAAAAAGCCCTTCTTTTTGGCCTCCTCTATGGCGTCTCTGAGGATGTAGTACCCCGCCGGGTACTCGCCCCTTATGTATATGAAAGCCTCGTGGGCCCCTATGGCGTAAGAGGAGATTATCATGCCCTCGATAAGCAGGTGGGGGTCGCGCTCTATTATGAGGCGGTCTTTAAAGGTGCCCGGCTCCGACTCGTCGGCGTTGCAGATAAAGTATCTGGGCGGAGGGTTCTGGACGGCGAACTGCCACTTTTTGCCGGTGGGGAAGCCCGCTCCTCCCCTTCCTCTTAGGGTGCTCTTGTCCACCCAGTCTATAATCTCCTCGGGGGTCATGTTGAGGGCCTTCTCGAGCGCTTGGTATCCGCCGTCTTTGAGGTAGTCCTCTATGGTGTGGAGGCGGGGCTTTTTGGCGCGTCTTAGGAGCATGTTAAGCTCCGTCTCGGCACGGATGTTAGGTATAACGGGATAGGATTTCATGGAGCGCCTCCTCGCTCTCGAACTTGTACTCGTCGTCGTTTACCATAAAGACGGGAGCCTCCGAGCAAGCCCCCAGACACTGGACGGGCACTATCTTAAACTTCCCGTCGGGCGTCACCTGACCCGGCTTTATGCCGAGAATCTTCTCGAGGGCTTTAAGCAGCTCGTTCGAGCCCATAAGGTGGCAGACGATGCTGACGCATACGCGTATGCGGTACTTGGCCCTGTCTTGCGTGTCGAACATGTCGTAGAAGGTCACCACGCCCTCGACCCTGTTTAGGGGAACCTCGAGAAGCTCCGCCAGAGGCTTTAAGCTCTCCCAAGGGATGTATCCGTAGTAGTTCTGTATCTCGTGGAGGCACAAGAGAACGGCCTGCTCTTTCCGGGGGAAGTAGTTAACGTGCTCGAGGAGCTTCTCTTTTAGCTCCTTAGGCAGCTCGAACATAGTTATAAATTTTAGCCGTCAGAGCTGGATAAGAACGAACGTAAGCTCGTCTTCGGCGCCGAGGCGCATAAAGGCTTTCTCAAGATTTTTAGCGCTTTCGTGCGGATAACCGGGTCTTATGAGGCTCATAAGAAATTCCTCGTCTCCGAGCTGGTTTATCCCGTCGGAGGTTAAGAGAAACAGGTCGCCCGGCCTCACCTCGCCCGAGCCCGTCTGGACGGGCGGGCTCCACTGAAGGCCCAAAACGCTTACGAGCTTTTTGTTGCCGCGGTACTTAACTTGGTCCTCGGTAAGGAGCGTGAGCTTTCCGTCTCTAAAGAGGTATATCCGCGAGTCGCCCGCGTGGCCGAAGACGAACGAGCCGTTAAAGACGCTAAGGGCGCTTAGGGTGGTGCCCGAGACCTCCTCGTCGCCGAAGGCTCCCATCTCGCGCACGAGCTTGCCGTTAATCTTCAGAAAGACCGCGCGCATCTGCTCCTCACTCGTTATGGGCCGCTCGCGCGCAAGAAGCTCTACGGCCTTTTTAGAGGCCAGCACCGAGGCGCGGCTCCTGCCCATACCGTCGGCCACGGCGAAAGTGTCTTTAAGGGCCAGATAGCTGTCGGCGGGGGGCTTACCGTCGGGACGGAGCGTCCGGGCGACCCACCTCACGCCAGACCCTCCTTAATCATGTACTCTTTAAGCTCTCGGGCCGTACGGAAGCGCTTCCGGTAGTCCGGCTCGAGCATCCTTTTAAGAAGCTCTTTTACGGGCTCGGAGAGCCCGTCGGGTATCTCTACCTTACCTTCTCTGTTTCTCTCTTTAGCCTCTTTAAGCGTCTCGCCTTTAAAGGGCGGCTCGCCCGTAAGCGCGTAGTAAAAGAGGCAGCCTAACGAGAAGACGTCGCTGCTTCTGTGTATCTCTCCCCGGAAGACCTCGGGGGCTATAAAGCCTATCGTGCCTTTAACGTCTATAATAGACGCGTCGCCGCGTATCCTTATCATCCCGAAGTCTCCCAGCTTCCAGAGAACGGAGCTTAAGGCTTTTTTCCCGAAGACGTTCTCGGGCTTTACGTCGCTGTGGATGTAGCCGCGCGAGTGGAGGTACTCGAGGGCGTTTACCACGCTCCTTAACACCTTAAGCGCCTCTTCCTCGCTGAGCTTTCCCTTTTTGCGGACGTAGTCCTTCAGGTTCCCGAAGTCCATGTACTCGTAAATAAGGTAGAGCTCCTTTCTGTCTTTTTTGTAGAGGTAGCTCTGGAGGGAGACGATGTTAGGGTGGTGAAACAGAATCAGCGTCTGGGCTTCTTTCCAGAGGTACCTCACCGCGTAAGGGTTACTGGCTACCTTTAGGGCAAAAATCTTACCTTTGTAGCGGCCCCTCAGGGCCTCGACCTTGTAAACGACGCCAAAAGTACCCTCGCCGAGCTCCTCGAGCACGCGGTAGTAGTCGAGTATGACGTCGCCGGGCTTAAAGCGCGGGCTCTCCATGTGGATAATTAATTTATGATAAGTTAGATGAAGCCCGCCCTGCTTTACGGCGAGCGGCCCTACGGCCTTACCGAGAGCGCCCTTATAGAGAAGCTCTTCTCTAAGGCCCGCGAGGTCTTCGGCTCGTTCGGCTACGACTACCTCCAGCTCTCGAGCTTCGAGCCCTACGAGCTTCAGGAGAAGGCTTTTAACGAGGGGGCTAAAAAGGCCATAACCTTTAAAGAGACCTCCTCGGGTGACTTGCTGGCGCTAAGGCTCGACTTTACTACGCAGCTTGTCCGAACCGTCTCGTCGCTTAAGCGCGTGCTCTTTCCTAAACGGCTGTACTACTTTGGCCCGCTTTACTCGTTAAGCGAGAAGGGGTTTGAGGGGCTCCAGACGGGCGTGGAGCTGCTGGGCGAGGGCTCGGTGGAGGCCGACGCGGAAGTGGTGGAAGCTCTTTACGCTTATCTTAAGGCGCTCGGGATTAAAGAGGTTAAGGTTATTCTGGGTCACGCGGGCGTGGCGCGGAAGCTCGCGGGTAACGACGAAGAGCTTATAAAGGCCTTTGCCGAGCGGAACCTCGAGCTTCTGGGCCGCCGGTTCGGCCCTAAGCTGTTCGAGCTCGTAAGCGTATCGGACGAGGCGCCGCTCGGGCTTTTAGACGAGCTGGGGCTTAAAAAGGAGCGCGAAGAGCTCGAGAGGGCGGCGGGCCTTCTGGCCGAGGCGGGCGTGAGCGTGCTGTTTGACCTGTGCGAGCTTAGGCCCTTCCCTTACTACGACGGGATTACCTTCGAGCTGTTTGAGGAGAAGAGCGGGCGCGTGCTGGCCGGCGGGGGTAGGTACGACGGGCTTTCGCGGCTCTACGGGGCCGAGTTCCCGGCTACGGGCGGGGCGGCTTACCTCGAGCGGCTGCTCGAGCTTATGCCTCAGGGGCTCCGCAGAAAGGACTACTTCGTGGTAGACCGCTCGAGCCGCGGTCTGGGCCGTAAGCTGGCGCGTCTGCTCCGCGGCCGGGAGAAGGCCGTAGCCCTCGAGCTTTCCGGCCGCCCCCTCGAGAAGAGCTTACAGTACGCCTTCGCGGAGGGCTTTAAAGAGGTACTGGTGGTAGAAGACGAGACGCTCCGCGTCTACTCTACGCCTAAGTCGTTCGTAACCCTGAGGCTCGAGGAGTTTCTAAAGCTTGCCGGGCTCGCCTAAGAGCTCGTACAGCTTCTCGAGCTGCGTAAGCTTCTCCCAAGGGAGGTGCTCTTTACCGAACTGGCCGTAGACGGCCGTCTCGCGGTATATGGGCTTTCTGAGGTCTAAAAACTCTATTATCTCGGCCGGCCTTAAAGGGAAGACCTCTTTAAGAGCCTTAAGAAGCTTATCTTTGTCCACCTTCTCGGTGCCGAAGGTCTCCACGTCGAAGGCCACCGGCTCGGGGAGGCCGAAGGCGTAACCTATCTGGACCAAACACCGCTCGGCCCACCCGCCGGCCACCACGTGCTTGGCCATCATCCGCGCCAAGTACGAGCCCGAGCGGTCCGTCTTGGTGGGGTCTTTACCCGAGAAGGCGCTGCCGCCCGAGAGGCCTATGTCGCCGTAAGCGTCGGAGACTATCTTCCTGCCCGTAAGGCCCGCGTCCGCCACGGGACCGCCTATAACGAACCTGCCCGTGGGGTTTACCTTTATCTCCGTCTCGTCCGTTATAAACTCCGCGGGCACCTCCCTTTTAATTACCTCTTCGGTAATAAGCTCGCGGAGCTTACTTAAAGAGACGTCGGGGTCGTGGTGGACGTAAGCTATAACGCTCTGGAGAAACTTGGGCTTACCGTCTTCGTATATCATGCTCACGAGCACCTTCCCGTCGGGCCTTAAGAAGGGGTACTTACCTATCTTCCTGAGCTCCGAGACCCTACGGGTGATGCGGTGGGCCAAAGTAATGGGCCAAGGCATAAGGTTAGGCGCTTCCTTCGTGGCGTAGCCGACCACTATGGCCGTGTCGCCGGCCCCTTCGCCCGAGAGGCCGAGGGCTATCTCGGGGCTCTGCTCGTCTATAGACTGGATGACGGCGCAGGTGTCGGCGTCAAAGCCCAGCTCGGGACGCGTGTAGCCTATCTCTTTTATGACGCTGCGGACCACCCGCTGGATGTCGACGAAGGCCTCCGACGACAGCTCTCCCCCCACCATAACCAGCCCCGTCGTGACGAGTATCTCAAACGAGACGCGGCTGTACGGGTCGCGCTTAATAAACTCGTCTAAAAGGGCGTCGGCAAGCTGGTCGGCTACCTTGTCCGGGTGGCCCTCCGTGACGGACTCGGCCATCCTCAGGGCGTACATAGTAGTATCGTAACCTAAAACATGTGCCCCAGCTTGTCCTTTTTCACCTTCAGGTAGAACGCGTTGTGACGGTTCGGCTCTATCTTTATGGGCACCCTCTCGACCACCTCGAGCCCGAAGCCCTCGAGCGCCACGATTTTCCTCGGGTTGTTCGTCATAAGCCTCATCTTCCTAACGCCGAGGTCCCTTAAAATCTGCGCGCCCACGCCGTAGTCGCGCAGGTCCGCCGGGTAGCCGAGCCTCTCGTTAGCCTCCACCGTGTCGAGACCCTTCTCCTGAAGCTCGTAGGCCTTTATCTTGTCCGCTATCCCTATCCCCCTACCCTCGTGCCCGAGGATGTAAACCAGAACCCCTTTACCCTCCTTCGCTATCATCTCGAGAGCCTTCTCCAGCTGGGGCCTGCAGTCGCACCTTAGGGACCTAAAGACGTCGCCCGTAAGACACTCGGAGTGTACGCGCACCAGCACGGGCTCGTCCTCCTTCCACTCGCCCATGGTAAGGGCCACCTGCTCCTCGCCCGTGAGCTTGTGCCTGTAGGCGTGAATCTTAAAGGTGCCCCACGGCGTGGGCAGGTGGGCGGTGGCCACGCGCTCGACCAGCGTCTCGCGCTTGAGCCGGTACTTTATAAGGTCCGCGATGGTGATAATCTTAAGCCCGTGCTTTTTCGCAAACTCCATAAGGTCGGGTACGCGGGCCATGGTCCCGTCGTCTTTCATAATTTCGCAGATGACCCCTGCGGGGTAGAGGCCCGCCAGACGCGCGAGGTCCACGCTGGCCTCCGTGTGTCCCGCCCTCTCGAGCACGCCGCCCGGCCGCGCCCTCAACGGGAAGACGTGCCCGGGACGGACGAAGTCGGAGGGCTTTGCCTCGGGCGAGACGGCCAGCTTTATGGTTATGGCCCTGTCGCGGGCGGAGATGCCCGTGGTGGTCCCGTGCTTAGGGTGGGCGTCTATAGAGACGCAGAAGGCCGTACCCTTGGGGTCGGTGTTAGTGCGCGTCATGGGCTCGAGCCCGAGCTCGTCACACCTCTCGGGCGTAAGGGCCAGACATATAAGACCCCTGCCGTGCTTGGCCATAAAGTTTATCGCCTCGGGCGTTACCTTCTCGGCCGCCATAACGAGGTC
>JAADCR010000078.1 GCA_013154375.1 Aquificota bacterium
CTCTCGTTTAACGCCAACGGCGACAGGGCCGGCCTTTTAACCTTTAAGCTCAGTAACGCCAAGCTAAACGCCTTAGAGTTCTGGCTAAGGGCTTACGAGCGCGAGAACAAGGCCCGCAGCCTTGCCGAGCCTTACGTGGACACGCTTAACGGCGAGCCGGCGCTTATAGCCTCGGGTCTCGAGTGGCCTATTACGCGTCTCACTTACTCCCAGACGACGACTAACGTCACGTGGCAGTACAAGACCATACCCCTCATCCTTCAAGCCACGCCTCTGGTTCTGCCCGACGGGAACATCCTTCTCGACATAAGCCTCGCCCGTAAGCAGATAGTTGAGGTGCTCCGCGTACCCGTAACGCAGGACCTTACGCAAGACATCCCCGTAATCTCGGCCTCGCGGATAGAGATAAAGCTGCCCGTAAAAGAGGGCGAGACGGTGGTCATCGGCGGCATAGTAGAGAGGAACACCTCCTTAGGCGAGGAGGGCGTGCCCGGCCTCAGGCGTATACCCTTACTCGGCTGGCTGTTTAAGACGCAGACGAAAGAGCTCCGCGACCGCGAGCTTCTTATCTTCTTAACGCCTCAGATAGTTGAAGAGTAAAACCCTAAAGGGCGCGGAGAATCTTCTCCCTCCACGCCCTTGCCTTTTTAAACACCTCTTCCTCGTCTAAGACCTTAACCTCCCTCTTCTCCATGAGTACTTTGCCTTTGCAGACTACCGTGTCCACCGCCTCACTCGTGGCACTGTAGATAAGCTGGGCCACCGGGTCGTAGAGCGGCTGCATCTCCGGCACGTCGGGGTTTATAAGTATAAAGTCGGCTTCGTAGCCTTCCTCTATGCGGCCCGCCTTTAGGCCCAAAGCTTTAAAGCCGTTCTCGGTGGCCATCTTAAGCACCTGCGGTGCCGTTAAGGCGGTGGGGTCTTTAAGGTAGCCTTTGTGGAGCTTTGCACAGGTAGAGGCCTCTTCGAGCAGGTTGAGGTTGTCGTTGGAAGCCGCTCCGTCGGTTCCCAAGCAGACGTTTATGCCCCGCTTAAGGTAGTCCGGTACGGGAGCTACGCCCGAGCCGAGCTTTAGGTTACTCTCCGGGCAGTGGGCGACGGAGACTTTCCGCTCTCTGAGAATCTCCCGCTCGCGCTCGTCGGTCCAGACTACGTGTGCGGCTATAACCCGTTCGTCCAAAAAGCCTATCTCGTCGAGAAGCTCCACGGGCCTTTTGCCGTACTTACTTAGTATCTGCTTAACCTCGTTCTCGGTCTCCGAGAGGTGGATGTGGAGGTAAAGACCCAGCTCGTCGGCCAGCTCCCTTGTTCTCCTTAGCGTCTCGGGCGAGCAGGTGTAGGGGGCGTGAGGGGCTACGACGGGCATAACGTAAGGAGAGTTTTTAAACTTGGACGCGAAGCGTCTTACCTTCTCTAAGTACTCGTCGGCGGAAGAGGCTACTTTCGTAGGAAAGTCGAGAATGCCCACGCCCAGCGCTCCGCGCACGCCCGTCTCTTCGCACGCGCGGGCCACGCTCTCTTCAAAGAAGTACATGTCTAAAAAGAGGGTGCAGCCGCTTTTTATAAGCTCGAGTATGCCCAACAGAGCTCCGTCGTAGACGAACTCGGGCGAGACGAACCTCTGCTCGAGCGGCCATATAACCTTCTGGAGCCAGTCCATAAGCGGTAGGTCGGCGCCTATGCCTCTAAAGAGCGTCATAGACAAGTGCGTGTGGGCGTTTACGAAAGAGGGAAAAAGCAGCTTCCCGTCGGCGTTGACGACGTACTCGGCCTCGCCTTCTACCGAAGGGGCCAGACGGGCAATCTTGCCGTCTTTTACCGCGAGGTCTACGGTTCTGCCGTCGGGCAAGCGGGCGGACTTTACGAGAAGCTCGAACCGCTCCATAGAAAAGGTATTTTACGCGCGCCTAAGGCGCGCGTAGGTTAAAACGCCTTTAAGAACGAAGCAGCAGAGAAGAAAGGTCTCGGCCGACAGAAACAACGCCGTAAAGAGGGGGAAGCCTTCTACCAAAAGCACGAGCGAGGCTATAAGCGCCGTGTGGACCGAGAAGAGGGTCCACGCGTCCGAAGGCTCTATAACCTTAAACATCGTCGGCGCGTTGGGCACGCCCTGAGAGGTAAGGTGCATCCAGACTAAAAAGGCCACTATCCGCATCATCATCGAGCTTATAACGCTCAGCACGAACAGACCGAACGAGAGCAGAAACCACGCGAAGAGCCGCTCTTTAAACGGGTAGAGGAGAGCCGAGACGGCGAGGAAGAAGACCGCGTAGTACCACAGGTAGACCAGCGGGTCGGGCACGCGGCGCCGCCTTAAGCTGAGCCGGTGAGCCGTAACGGCGGCGTACGCTACGAAGAGCGCCGACAGAAGCAGGTCCCAGAGGACAAAGGGGATAAGGGCTCTTAGAACCGTCAGGGCTAAGACGGCGGGGGGCAGGTAACGCGTCAGGTACCGCGGGTAAGGCGGCGTGACGAAGAACATCTCTATAACCTGAAACGAGACGCTGGCCACGAGCAGAGCCGTCCATCCCCAGAGCATAAACCCGACGTGTGCGTCAAACAGGCGCGCGTAGTCGAGCTTAAGAAAGCCCGCGAGCGTTAACAGAGCCGAGCTACCCGTAAGCAGACCTAAGAGAAAGGCCGTGAGGGCGAAGATAAAGCCGCGCGGAGCGTCGCGCAGGTTCTCCGCCTTAAGAAGCTTGTAAAGCATGTAAGCCGCCGTGCCGCCGAAAGAGGCAAGTAGCAGCAGAAGGCCCGTAAGGGCGGAGGCCTTCCCGCCGGTTATAAAGCCTAAGACGAGAAGCAGAACGCCGCCTAACGAGCTTACGTGAACGGCAAAGGCAAGCTCGAGGGGCCTCTCGAGCGTGACGCCCGCGACCACCGGTAGCATCTGAAACAGCGCCCCTATCATCGTCATGGCCATAAAGCCTAAGGTAAACAGGTGGACCGCGGGCGGTAAGAGAAGCTCGCCCTTAACGGCCTGATAGGTAAGGTATGTAGAGCCTATAAAGGCAAAGAAAACGGCCGTTACGAAGAAGCGGGCTATTATGCTGAAAGGAGGAAGGTAGAGTAGCTGTAGGCCTTGCGGCGTCATACCTCTCCCAGCTTACCCATAGCCTCGACCATTCTGTCGGCGTCGAGGTGTTGGTCGGACATAGGATAAAGTATCTGCTCCTCTTTCATGTTGTGCTGCTGGAGAAGCACCATCAGCGACTCGCCGGCCGAGAGGAAGGTGTCCTTGTCCTTCTGCTCGAGCGCCCGCTCCATCTCCTCCATAAGCTGACGGGCTTGGTCGTGCTCCATCCTCATAACCTGCGTCGGGCCCATAACTATGCCCGTAACGCGCTCAAACTCGGGAAACAGAACGTCTTCCTCCTTCTGGAAGTGCAGAAGCGTTTTCTCTTTAAAGGTGTTAAAAAGCTCTTTCGCCTTCTCCCAGTCGCCCGCGTTTACCGCCTTCTCGGCCTCCGCGTAGTAGGTGTCGCACTTCCGGTGCTCCTCGGTTAGGTACTGCGTTATGTTCATCCGCTCACCTCCGCGTTTAATATTTTAAGGCCTTTAACTCTCTTTTAGCTCCTCGTTCATCTTTTCTACCTTTCTCCGGAGCTCCCGTCTGTAGAGCTCGAGCTTTTTGGCGTACTTAGGGTACTTTATAGAGAGTATCCTGACTGCCAGCAGAGCGGCGTTTCTGGCGTTCCCTATGGCTACGGTGGCTACGGGGACGCCGGCGGGCATCTGTACTATAGAGTACAGCGAGTCGAGGCCGCCTAAGTGCTTAGTAGGAACGGGCACGCCGATGACGGGGAGCGTCGTTAAGGAGGCTACCATGCCCGGCAGGTGGGCCGCTCCGCCCGCGCCCGCGATGATGACCTCGAGACCCCTTTTACGGGCGGTTTTCGCGTACTCGTACATAAGCTCGGGCGTCCTGTGCGCCGAGACGACTTTTTTCTCGTAAGGGACGCCGAACTGCTCCAGAAGCTCCGCCGCCTCTTTAAGGTAAGCCCAGTCGGAGATACTGCCCATAATAACGCCTACTAAGGGCTTCATAGGGAGGATTTTAACGCGTCTTTTTAACGCCTTCCACGAGCGTCCAGACGGTGCGGTATATCAGGTCCCTTACGGCCTCCTCTAGGGGCGTGTTCTCGAAGCCCTCCAGCCATCCGCCCGAGACTACCCGACCTATAAGGCCCGCGCCGCCGAGGCCTACCTTCCAGCGCTCCGACTTGCCCTCCACCGTCTCGGCCAGAACCACGCTCCCGTCCTCGGTGCTTATAAGTCTTACGTCTAAAGCAACGTGAGCCTTACCGGTCTCCGTCTTAACGCCCACGGCACCGGCAAAGGGGACGGGTACGGCAAAGAGCGTGGCCTTCCTGCCCGAGCCGTCGAGCTCGAGCGCCGTAACCGCTCCCACGAGCACGAACTCGGCCCCGGGTAACTTCCCGCTCTTGCCGCGCATCCTCCGCTCTTCTTTTACCGCGCTAAGGTGCTCGCGCTCGAGTACTTTAAAACAGCCCGTCTTAACGAGTGCCGTCACGAGCATGTCCTTTATGCCTTCGCCCACGACCTTGGGCGGGAGCGTTCTGCCGTAAACGCGTAAGCTCCTAAAGCACGCGGCGGCCTTACAGCTAAAGCTCTTTACCGCTAAAGTGGCTAGGGGTTCGTCGCACTTAGGGAGCTCGGGCTCCCTGACGCGGACGGAAGAGGCGTACTGAGGCTCTTTCGTAGCACAGGAGAGCGTGAGCAGAAGCGCCAGAAGCAATACTCTCATCTCAACACTAAATTAAATTACTATGGGAAAAAAGTTTTACATAAAAACTTTCGGCTGCCAGATGAACTTTAACGACACGGAGAGAATAAGGGGGATACTCCGCTCCATCGGCTACGAGCCGGCTAAAAGCTGGGAAGAGGCCGACCTTATTATACTAAACACCTGTACCGTCCGCGAGAAGCCGGACCAGAAGGTTCTCTCTCACTTAGGCGAGTACAAAAAGATTAAAGAGAAGAACCCTAACGCTCTTATAGCCGTGGCGGGCTGTCTGGCCCAGCGGGCAGGCTGGGAGCTGGTACAGAAGGCCCCCGTTATAGACATCATGTTCTCGTCGTTTAACATGCACCAGCTGCCCGAGCTTATAAATCAAGCTCAGGCGGGCTACAAGGCCGTAGCCATCCTCGAGGCCCCGCCCGAGGACGAGGACAAGATATGGGAGTTCCCCACCGAGCGCGACAACCCTTACTGTGCCTACGTTACCGTAATAAAGGGCTGCGACAAGTTCTGCACTTACTGCGTCGTACCCCTTACGCGCGGCAGGGAGCGCTCGCGCAGCCTCGAGAGCATACTCGACGAGGTTAAAAGGCTTGTCGACGAGGGCGTGCGCGAGATACACCTGCTGGGGCAGAACGTCACGGCTTGGGGTAAGGACCTCGAGAAGCCCGTACCTTTCTCCGAGCTGCTCTACAGGGTTGCCGAGGTAGAAGGGGTAGAGCGCATCCGCTTCACCACGGGCCACCCTAAAGACCTCACGGACGACGTTATAGAGGCTATGGCGGAGATACCGCAGGTCTGTAACGCTCTGCACCTTCCTTTTCAGGCCGGCTCTAACCGCATTCTGGCGCTTATGGACCGCGGCTACACTAAAGAGGAGTACCTCGAGAAGGTGGCCAAGCTTAAAGAGAAAGTTAAGGGCATAGCGCTCTCTACCGACGTTATCGTCGGCTTTCCTACCGAGACGGAGGAGGACTTTGAAGAGACGCTCGACGTTTTAAGGCGCGTAGAGTTCGAGCAGGTCTTCTCGTTTAAGTTCTCGCCCCGGCCGGGCACGCCCGCGGCTAGCATGGAGGGCCAGCTGCCCGACGAGGTAAAGACCGACAGGATGAGGAGACTCTTAGAGCTCCAGAAAGAGATTCTCTCCCGCGTGGCCAAGCGTTACGAGGGCACCCTGCAGGAGGTGCTCGTAGAAGAGGAGAAAGACGGGAAGGTTATAGGCAGGACCACCACGAACAAGTGGGCCACGCTTAAAGGCGGGAAGGAGCTTCTCGGGAAGATAGTAAAGGCGCGCGTGGTAAAAGCCTCGCCGTTTAACCTCGAGTGCGAGCTGGTGGAGGTGGTAAAATGAGCGACCTTATAGAGCTGGAGGTGTTTAACGTTACGGTGGACCCGACGCAGCAGCTGCCTATAGTTCTGCTACGGGCAAAGGAGGACGAGGACTGGTTTCTGCCTATATGGATAGGGGCGTGGGAGGCTAACGCCATAGCCATGAGGCTGCAAGGGATAACGCCTCCGCGGCCTATGACGTACGAGCTGTTTACGAACGTGCTCTCGCTTTTAGGCGGTAAGCTCGAGAAAGTGGTTATAAACGACATCCGCGGGGAGACCTTCTACGCCCAGCTGCACCTAAACCACGGCGGGACCACGCACGTGGTCGACTCGAGGCCCAGCGACGCTATAAATCTGGCCCTCCGTCTCGGCGCACCCATATACGCCTCGCGTCACGTCATGGAGTCCTCGGGCTTCACGCGGCCTAAAGAGGACGAAGAGAAGAAGAAGCTCCGCGAGTGGCTCGAGAGCATAAAGCCCGAAGACTTCGGCCGCGACGCCCCTAAAGAGTAAACCGCTTTTTACAGAACGGCTCCACCGGACAGGCTCCGCAGTCGGGTCTGCGGGGCTTACATACCGTCTGGCCCAGCGCCACCACCAGACGGTTAAACTCGGGCACCAGCTCGTCCGGCAGCAGTCTAAGAAGCTCCCGCTCCGTCTCTAAAGGCGTTCTCGTCTCTAAAAGCCCCCAGCGGTTTACTATCCGCTGGACGTGCGTGTCCACGCCCACGGCCCGTCTGCCCAAGCTCCCGAGCACCACCCCCGCCACCTTCCTACCCACGCCCGGGAGCTTAAGAAGCTCCTCCTCTTTTAGCGGCACCTTACCGCCGTAGCGCTCCGAGAGCGTCTCGGCGAGCTTTTTCAACTGACGGGCCTTAACGCGGTAAAAACCCACCGGGTATATAAGCCTCTCTATCTCCTCTACCGGGAGACGGGCAAGCTCCTCGGGCGTTCCCGCCTGCTTAAACAGCCTCTCGCAGACGCGGTGCGTAAGCTCGTCTTTCGTACGCGTTGAAAGCAGGGCGCAGACGAGGAGCTTAAACGGCTCGCGACGGTGCACCTTCTCCATAAGCGCAACGGGCGCTTTAGGGTAGAGTGACCGCAGCCTCTTTAACACCTCCGGCAGAGCCTCGGGCCTCACGGGAGCACCTCCTTCAGCTTTTCAAGCTCGACGTAGCGGCTCACCACCTCCTTCCCGCCGCGCTCTACCGGCCGGCCGTCGCGCATGAGCGTAAAGTGCTCGCCTAAAAATAGCGCCTCAAACGGGTCGTGCGTGACGAAGACAACCGTTAAGCCCCTCACGCGCTCTTTTATCAGCTGCATAAGCTCAAGCTTAGAGGCAAAGTCGAGCGAGGAGAACGGCTCGTCTAAAAAAAGCGCTTTAGGCCCGTAGGCCAGCGCCCGCGCCAGCGCCACGCGCTGCTTCTGCCCACCGGAAAGCTCGTCCGGGTAGCGGTCTTTAAGCTCCCAGAGCCCGAAGGCTTTAAGCAGCTCCTCTAGCCCGCCCCGCCGTCCGGACTTGTTAAAGGCGAACCTTACGTTCTGCTCCACCGTCATGTGCGGAAACAGCCGCGGCTCTTGAAAGACCAAGCCCAGCCGTCTTTTCTGAGGCGGTAAGAACAGGCCTTTAGAGAGGTCGAAGTAGGTCTTACCGCAGCACTCCATAAAGCCCTCGTCGGGCCTCTCGAGCCCGCAAGCTACGCGTACCGTCGTGGTCTTACCGCAGCCCGAAGGGCCCAGAAGGACGTTAAACCCCTCGTAAAACTCGAAGTACCCGCCCACCGTAGCGCCGGGGAAGCGCTTTAAAAAGCGGAGCTTTATCATGTAAGGCGTTCGAGGACGCGCCGTAGGCGCGTAAGTAAAACCTCTTTAGGCAGTAAAGCCAGCAGAAGGTCCACGCCTACGCCCTCCGTCTCACCCGTAAGGGCTATCCGGAGCGGCTTCCAGACCTGAGGAGGCTTAAGCTTAAGCTTTTTCTGTACTTCCTTTACGAGCTTGCGCGCCTCCTCGGGCGTCTCGGGCTTTCTGTTAAGAAGCTCGTCGTAAAGGGCCGAGAGGGCGGCTATCGCCTTCTCGTCTTCGAGAAAGCTCCAGAGCTCGTCGTCTATCTCGACCTCTCTGACGAAGAAGGGTCTCAGCCGCTCGACCATCTCGGTAAGCGTGTCGAACGCGTCACGCGCGTACTCGAGAACGCGCTTAACGTAAGAGGGTTCTACGAGCTCGTAGTTAGCCCGCTTTAGAAACGGCAGCGCCCGCTCCGTCAGCTCTTCGAGCGGGAGCACCTCCCTTACGTACACGCCGTTTAGCCACTTAAGCTTCTCCTTGTTAAAGACGGCGGGCGAGTCGTTTACGTCTTTAAGGTCGAAGAGCTTTATAAGCTCCTCTTTAGAGAAGACCTCCCGTCCCTCCTCGGGCGGTGACCAGCCTAAGAGACAGAGGTAGTTAAAGAGTGCCTCGGGCAGGTAGCCCTCCTCGCGGTAAGCCCTTACCGAGACGGCGCCGTGGCGCTTGGAGAGCTTACTCCGGTCCTCGCCGAGAATGACCGGTAGGTGGGCAAACTCGGGCACCTTAAAGCCGAGCGCCTCGTATATAAGTATCTGCTTGGGGGTATTGGGTATGTGGTCCTCGCCGCGTATGACGTGCGTAATGCCCGTAAGCGCGTCGTCGACGACGACGACGAAGTTGTAGGTGGGCGTGCCGTCGCTTCTTACTATCACGAAGTCCCCGAAGTCGTCCACGCTTATGGCTATAGGCCCCTTTATAAGGTCGTTAAAGGTGACCACGCGGCCGTCGGGTACGCGGAAGCGTATAGTGTAAGGCTTGCCTTCGCGCTTTAGCCTTTCTACTTCTTCGGGGCTCAGGTGGCGGCACCGGCCCGAGTAGCGGTACGCCACGCCCCTTCTCTGGGCCTCTTGGCGCTCTCTCTCGAGCTCCTCGGGCGTGCAGAAGCACGGGTAGGCGTGGCCGGTCTCGAGGAGCTTTTTAGCGTACTGGTCGTATATCTCGAAGCGCTCCGACTGGCGGTAAAACTCGTCCCAGTCGAGGCCGAGCCACCGGAGGTCTTCTATAAGCATCTCCTCGTACTCTTTTTTAGACCGCTCGCGGTCGGTGTCTTCTATTCTCAAGACGAAGCTCCCGCCGTGGTGACGGGCAAACAGGTAGCTGAATATGGCCGTACGGGCGTTTCCTAAGTGCAGGTACCCGGTGGGGCTGGGAGCAAAGCGCGTTTTTACCATAAGGGTTAATTTTAACCGCTCTTCTCTATAAGGACGCGCTTGACGCGCCGCTCGTCCGCGTCTAAGACCTTAAAGCTGAGCCCGTCGTGCTTAACCTTCTCGCCCTTTTTGGGCACCCGTCCGAGCAGATAAGCCAGAAACCCGCCGAGGGTGTTGTACTGCCCTTCGGGTATGTTAAGCCCCGTTATCCGTTTAAGCTCGTTTATCTCTATCTTTCCCTCGGCCACCCAAGTGTCTTTACTGACCTCCTTTACCAGCGGCTTCTCCCCGTCTTCGGCTATAACGTCGCCGAGCAGCTCCTTAAACACGTCCTCGAGCGTAACTATCCCGAGTATGACGCCCCGCTCGTCGACGACCACGGCTATGTGCTCTTTCTTCTCTTTAAAGACCTTAAGGACCTCCGGTAGGGGCGTGTACTCGGAGAAGACGAGTATGGGACGGACGAGTTTCTTTATGGGAGCGTCGAGCGGCTCGTCTATAAGGTCGTAAGCGCTCACGTAGCCCACCACCTCGTCCACGCGCTCGCGGTAGACGGGTATGCGCGAGTAGCCGCTCTTTTTTATCTGCTCGACGGCCTGCCGTACGGTGGCCGTCTCGGGAATCATGACCACCTCGTAGAGGGGCCTTACTATCTCGCCTATCCGCCGCTCTTTAAACGAGAGGATGTTCGAGATTATAAGACCCGTAAGCTCGGGAAAGGTCTTCTTCTCGCGCAGAAGCACTATGAGGTCTTCGCGGCGGACCACCTCCTCGGACTTTTTAAACCGGCTCGAGATGGCACGGCTTATGAGCTTGCTAAGCACGAGCAGGGGTTTTAAGAAGAGCCTCAGCTTATCTAAGACGGCCAGACTCGGGACTATAAGCTTGTCTGCGTAGTGCTGGAAAAGGCTCTTGGGTATTATCTCGCCGAACACGAGCGTAAAGACTACGAGCGTCTCGGCAAGCAGGACCTCTTTACCCCTTATGGCCGGGAAGTACTTGGCGAGGTTCATAAGAAAGAGCGTGTAAAGCGTAGAGGCCATAACTATCGAGACGGTGTAGCCGAGCATGGTAAGCGTTATGTACTCCTCGGGGTTCTCGAGGAAGTTCTTTATAAAGCGGTAGCGCTTTTTACGGTAAACGGCCTTAAGCAGCCCCTTGTCGGCGTTTAGGAGAGCTATCTCCGAGCCTGCGAAGAAGCCTTCAAGCAGGATAAAAAAAACGATGCCTATGACGAAGCCTATCAGCTCCATTGTGCCACGGCTACGCGGTCTTGCCCCGCGTAGTCCTTAAATATATTAACTTCTGTAAAGCCCGCCCGTCTTAAAAGCTCCTCTACGAAGGCCCCTTGGTCGTGCCCTATCTCGAGAAACAGCCAGCCGCCCCTTTTAAGGTGTTCGGGCGCACCGCGGACTATCCGCTCTATAACCTCCGTCCCTTTTCTGCCGGCCACGAGCGCCGTCTTGTCTTCCGCCCTTACCTCGGGCGGCAGCTCGGGCCATGCGGCCTCGGGCAGGTACGGCGGGTTTGAGACGATAAAGTCAAACCTCTGGCCTTCTACCGGCCTATACAGGTCGCCCTTTAAAAGCTTAAGCCTTCCGGTAACGCCGTGGCGTTCGGCGTTAAGGGCCGCCACGCGGAGCGCCTTCTCGCTTACGTCCACGCCCGTTACCTTAAGCCCGGGCCGCTCTAAAAGCAGGTTTACGGCTATGCAGCCGCTGCCTACGCCTATCTCCAGCCCCGTAAGGGGCTCGTCTTTTATTCTCTCAAGCACCTTCTCTATAAGCAGCTCCGTCTCGGGACGGGGCACCAGAACGCCCGGCTCGAGCTTAAAAGTCCGTCCCATGCAGTCCCACTCGCCTATAAGGTAAGCCAGCGGCTGGCCCTCGAGCCGTCTTCTTAGAAGCTCGTTAAACCGCGCCAGAACCTCGCGGGGCAGCTCGTTAAGAAAGTACAGCTCCCACGGCTTTACCGACAGAAGGTGCGAGAGCAGTAGCTCAGCATCCCTTCTCAGCTCCTCGGGCAGGCTGCTGAGGAGCTGCCTTACGCTCGTCGAGCTTCCCAACCACCGAGCCCTCTTCCTTAGGTACTACCGACAGCAGGAGCGCGAGGCCTAAAAACAGCGCACCCAGCCAGTAGGTGGCCTTCGTAAGTATCGTGTCGACGCCCCCTACGCCGAAGATAGACTGGCCTACGCCGCTGCCGAAGGCCGCTCCCACGTCCGAACGGCCTTTCTGCATAAGCGTAACGAGTATGAGCAGCAGCGCCACTACTATAAAGAGGGTCAGGAGGGCGTAGTACATAAAATAGATTCTACCATGGGTTTTATAGACCTCGTCGTAACGCTCTCGTTTCTCTTCTGGCTGTTCGTTCTGCTTAACCCTAAGCTCCGTAAAAACCGTCTCTGGAGCGCTACCGTAACGCCTCTGGCCTCCATTATAGGTAGCGGGTACCTCGTGTCGGCCCCGCTTATGTACTTCGTGCTCGGCGACTACGCGTTTTTGGGCATGCTCGGCATAGTGGTGCTGGCTTATCTGGTGGGCGAGGCCATAAGGTTTAACATACTAAAGGCCGAGCCGCTTCTGTACGGCCGTTACCGCTTTGAGGGCCAAGGCTTTCTGCTCGAGCTGGAGCGGCTCTCCTCGCTCGTTCTGGCCTTTGCCTACATGATAGCCGTGGCCTTCTACCTCAGGCTCCTCTCGGCCTTTATCTTCTCGGGCTTTTTCGAGCGGAACCCCTTTTTAGAGTCGCTCCTCTCGTCGGCGCTGGTGCTGTTTATAGGCGTCTCGGGCTTTTTAAGGGGGCTGGACTTTCTGGAGTTTTTAGAGAAGTACGCGGTGGCGCTTAACCTGTCTACCATAGGCGCTTTCCTGACGGGGCTTCTCGTTTACGACCTTAAACACTTCAGCTTTACGGGCGTGGTGAAGCCTTTAACCTTTGAGAGCTTACGCGTTTTAGCGGGCGTTCTTCTGATAGTTCAAGGGTTTGAGACCTCTAAGTACCTGTGGGAGAAGTACACGCCCGAGGAGCGCGTAAAGAGTATGAAGCTGGCGCAGATTATATCGGGCTTTATATACGTCTCGTTTATGCTGCTGGTTACGCCCCTGTTTAAAAAGATTCACGAGACGGGCCTCGACGAGACGGCGATAATAGCGCTGGCCAGCGCCCTCTCGGTGGTCATGGGCTGGCTCATCCGCGTAGGGCCGCTTATGAGCCAGTTTAGCGCTTCCGTGGCCGACACGGTGGGCGCGGGCGGCCTGCTGGCGCGCGAGACGCGCGGGAGGATATCCTCTCGTACGGGCTACCTTTTGGTAAGCCTCGTGGCGCTCGTGCTTATATGGAGCACGAACATCTTCGAGACGATAGCTTACGCTTCTAAGGCCTTCGCCTTTTACTACTTCCTCCAGAACGCCGTGGCGTGGGGCGTGGCCTACCGGCTAAAGGAGTACAAGCACCTCGCCCTATTTACCTTTTTAGCACCCGTGTTGCTGTTTATAACCGTTTTCGGCAAGAGCGCGGAGTAAAATACTCGTATGCGCTTAAGAAGTGACAAGGTAAAAAAAGGTATAGAGAGAGCGCCCCACAGGGCGCTCTTAAGAGCCTGCGGCCTCTCGGACGAGGACCTCGAGAAGCCGCTTATAGGCATAGCCAACTCGTTTATAGAGATAATCCCCGGGCACGTCCACCTCAGGGAGTTCGTCGAGCCTATTAAGGACGAGATTAGACGGCTGGGGGGCGTACCCGTAGAGTTTAACACCATAGGCGTGGACGACGGGATAGCTATGGGGCACGAGGGGATGCACTACTCGCTGCCCTCGCGCGAGCTTATCGCCGACAGCATAGAGACGGTCGTCAACGCCCACCAGCTCGACGCGCTTATATGCGTCCCTAACTGCGACAAGATAGTGCCCGGCATGCTTATGGGCGCCCTCCGCGTCAACGTACCTACCGTCTTTATAAGCGGTGGGCCCATGCTCGCGGGCGAGCTCGAGGGCCAGAAGGTAGACCTCATTTCGGTGTTCGAAGGGATAGGCCGTCTAAAGCGGGGCGAGATAGACGAGGCTCAGCTTAAGCTCATCGAGAGCGCCGCCTGCCCTACCTGCGGCAGCTGCTCGGGCATGTTTACGGCCAACTCCATGAACTGCCTTACGGAGGTGCTCGGGCTAGCCTTACCGGGCAACGGTACCGTACTGGCGGTAGACCCGAGGAGGGAGCTTCTGGCCCGCGAGGCCGTAAGGGCGCTCTTCAGGCTTCTCGAGAAGGGCATAAGGCCTCGCGACATCGTTACGGAGGAGGCCATCGACGACGCGTTTACCGTCGACATAGCCATGGGCGGCTCGACGAACACCGTCCTGCACCTTCTGGCCGTCGCCCGCGAGGCGGGCATAGAGTACGACCTTGCTAAGGTAGACCGGATATCGCGCCGCACGCCCACGCTCGCCAAGATATCCCCCGCCTCTTCGTACCACATAGAGGACCTCGACCGGGCCGGCGGCATCCCGGCCTTAATGAGAGAGCTCGCTCGTAAAGGTCTTCTGCACGAGGAGCGGATAACCGTAACCGGGAAAACCTTAGGGGAGCTGCTTAAAGAGGCTCCCGAGCCCGACGGGGAGGTCATACGGCGGCTCGAGAACCCTTACTCGCCCGACGGCGGGCTTGCGGTACTCTTCGGCAACCTCGCGCCCGAGGGAGCCGTGGTCAAAACCGCGGGCGTAGACCCGAAGATGCTTACCTTCCGCGGTAAAGCCATCTGCTTCGACAGCGAAGAGGAGGCCATAGAGGGCATTATGGGCGGGAAGGTAAAGCCGGGCCACGTGGTGGTAATCCGCTACGAAGGGCCTAAAGGCGGGCCGGGCATGCGCGAGATGCTCTCGCCCACCTCCGCCATAATGGGCATGGGGCTCGGCGACAAGGTGGCGCTTATTACCGACGGCCGGTTCTCCGGCGGGACGCGCGGCGCTTGCGTAGGACACGTAGCGCCCGAGGCGGCCGCGGGCGGGCCTATAGGCGTCGTTCAAGACGGGGACGAGATACTCGTCGACATACCCAACCGCAGACTCGAGCTTTTACTGCCCGAAGGAGAGCTTAAGAAGCGTCTGGAGAGCTTTAAGCCGAAGAGAAAAGAAGTTAAAAGCCCGTGGCTTAGGCGTTACGCCAAGCTGGTAAGCTCGGCCTCGAGGGGAGCCGTCCTCGAGGCTTAGAGCTTTATCTCTTTTATCTCTATCTCGGTGTAAGGCTGGCGGTGGCCCTTCCAGCGGCGGTAGTTCTTCTTAGGCCTGTACTTAAAGACGATAAGCTTTTTACCCCGGCCGTGCTCCCTTACCACCGCCACGACTTTGCCCTTGTTAAAGACGACCGAGCCGTCGTCGGTCTTTATCATAAGCGCGGGAAACTCGACCTCTTTACCTTCCTCTATCGGCAGCTTCTCCACTTTAAGCCGCGTACCTTTCTCTACGCGGTACTGCTTACCGCCGGTCTTTATAACCGCGTACATCACTCACCTCCTATAACTTCCCAGCTGCCGCCGGCTTTCTCTATCTTCTCCTTGGCCGACTTAGAGAAAGCGTGGGCTTTAACCACAAGCTTTTTCGTAAGCTCGCCGTCGCCTAAAATCTTGACGCGGTCTTTTTTAGAGCAGAGGCCGTGCTCGGCCAACAGCTCGGGCGTCACGAGCGTACCCTCGGGAAAGAGGGCGTTCAGCGTGCCCACGTTAACGGGCGTGTAGGTCTTTTTAAAGGGGTTTCTAAAGCCGCGCTTGGGTACGCGCATGTAAAGGGGCGTCTGGCCGCCCTCGAAGTGCGGCGGCAGGTTCTTGTCGCCCGAGCGCGACTTCTGGCCCTTGTGACCCCTGCCGGCGGTCTTACCCTTACCCGAGCCTATACCCCTACCGACGCGCTTCCGCTCCCGCGTAGCTCCCCAGTGAGGCTGAAGGTCGTGAAGCTCGGCCATAACCTAACCTCCTTACAGCTCTACCTCTCTCCCTTCCCAGTTGACGTACTTCTTGTAGCCCTTCTTCTTAAGGAAGTCCTCGAGGTCCGTAACGCGCGAGAAGTAGTAAACGCCCTTCCCGTCGGTAAAGACGCCTTTTTTGTTTATTACGGTGTAGTTGGGCTCTTCCGAGAGGTCCCGCTCGACCACGGGCACCTCTTTGGAGAAGTCTATCCGGTAAGCTACGCCCACGAGGTGCCAAGCTTTACGGATGTTACCCCAGACGGAGGGGTTGTCCTCGAGAATCCGCTCCTGACCGCGCTTTTTAAGCCCTAAAGACTTTACGGCCTGTACGTGCTCCTCGCGCTCGCCCGCAAGACCCCTAAGAAGCTTAACCTTAAGCTTAGCCATATATACCCCTCCACGGGTAGTAGTGCTTTATGTTCATCTTCGGGAGGGCGTAGCGCCTGTAACGCTTCATAAGCTCTTCTAAAGGTATGCCCCGCTCTTCGGCAATCTGCTCGGGCGTTTTGAGCTGGAGTAGGGCGTCGAAGACGGCCCTTACGACGTTGTCCGGGTTAGTACTTCCTATAATCTTGGTAAGAACGTCCGTATAGCCGGCCAGCTCGAACACGGGCTTAGCCGCACCGCCGGCCACGACGCCCGTACCGCGCCGCGCGGGCAGAACGATAATTTTCGTAGCGCCGAAGCGGCCTATAACGTCGTGCGGTACCGTCCCGTCTACTATGGGGACGCGGATGATGTTCTTTTTAGCCTTCTCTATGCCCTTGGCTATAGCGAGGGTTACCTCTTTAGCCTTACCGTGACCGAAGCCCACGTGCCCGCGGCGGTCGCCTACCACCACGAGCGTGCTGAACGAGAAACGCCTACCGCCCTTGGTAACGCGGGCCGTCCGGTTGGCGTATATGAGCCTCTCCTCCAGCTGGTCCTTAAGCTCGGGCATAATCTCGTCTATCTTCTGCTTCTTCCGCCGCTCCTCTATAAGCCTGTCGACGTCCTTTCCGCCCATGCCTTACCTCCTAAAACTCGAGCCCCATCTCCCGACACTTGTCGGCGAAGGCTTTAATTTTACCGTGGTACTTAAAACCTCCGCGGTCGAAAACCACCTTCTTTATCCCCTTCTCGAGGGCACGCTTGGCTATAATCTCGGCCACCACCTGCGCGTCCTTTATGGACTTGCCCCCGCGCTTGCCCGTAATCTTCTCAAACTCGGGGTCGAGCGTGGAGGCGCTTACCAAGGTGTGGCCTATCGTGTCGTCTATAATCTGGGCGTAGAAGTGGTTAAGACTCCGGTAGACGGCCAGACGGGGCCGCTCGGGCGTACCGAAGACCTTCTTCCTTATCCGTTTGTGACGGCGTAGCCGTTTCTCTCTTCTCGTTTTCAGCTTAGCCATGGCTTACCCCCTTACTTCTTACCCGCCTGCTTACCCGGCTTAAGCTTGAGCTCTTCACCTTTGTACCTTATGCCTTTACCCTTGTACGGGTCGGGCTTGCGGAAGTGTCTAATCTCGGCCGCCACCTGTCCTACGCGCTGCTTGTCTATCCCGTGGACGTAAATCTCGTTACCTTTTACCTCTATCTTGACGTCGGGCGGGACGGGGTAGTGTATGGGATGCGAGTAGCCGAGGTGGAGCTCGAGCACGTTACCCTTAAGCTGTGCCCTGTAGCCGAGACCGTGAATCTCTAAAATCTCAGTCCACCCGTCGGTGACGCCCTTTATGGCGTTTTTAACGAGTGCGGCCATGGTGCCGTGTATAGCCCGGTGAAAGCTGCGGTCCGTGGGGCGGTCGAACTTTATCCACCGCTCTTGGGCGTTAAGCGTAACCTTTATGTCGGGATGGATGGGCAGCTGGAGCTTACCTTTAGGCCCTTCGAAGGTAAGGAGGTGGTTCTTCTCGTCGTAAGTGACTTTTACCTTCTCGGGGTAAGGTATGGGTTTTTTCGCCAGACGGGACATCGCGCTACCTCCTTACCAGACGAAGGCGATAATCTCGCCGCCTTTTCTCCGCCTTCTCGCCTCGTGGTCCGTCATGACGCCCGCGTCGGTCGAGACTATGGCTATCCCGAGCCCCCTTTTTACGTAGGGCATGGTCCTTACGCCGGCGTAAACGCGCTTACCGCCCTTAGAGACCCTGACGATGTTGGTAATGGCACTCCTGCGCTTTTTCGGGTCTAAGTACTTTAGGTATATCTTTATGGGGTACTGCGTGCCTTTTTTGTACTCAACGAGCTGTTTGTAGTAGCGTCTCATCTTCGGGTCGGGCGAGCGGCGGGCGAGCTCTTCCATCTTCTTAAGCTCCTCTTCGTACCGCTCGCCTTTAAGCGGCTCGTAGTCTTTTATAAAGCCTTCGCGCTTTAAAACCTCGAGTATCCGCTCTTTCATCTTAGAAGACGGGACGTACAGAAAGTCGTCCTGACGCATTATCGCGTTCTTTATGGCCGAGAACATGTCGGCGATGGGGTCGACCGCGCTCATCTACGCACCTCCACAAGCCGGCAGTTGGGCTCTAAACCCCTTACCAGCTCGACTTTCTAACGCCCGGCAGGTCGCCCCTGAGGGCGTGCTCGCGGAAGCATATGCGGCACATGTTAAAGTACCTTATAAACGCTCTGGGCCTCCCGCAGACGGGACAGCGGTTCTTCTTACGGCTCTTCCACTTAGGGTAGTACATGAGGTCCTTAACGACCCTTCCTTTCCTCGGCATACTTACCTCCCGAAATTCCCTATTTTATCACATGGCCCTTATGGGAAGGCCCAGCAGCGACAATAGCCAGTAGGCTTCCTCGTCCGTCTCGGCGGAGGTGTTAATGATTACGTCCATACCCCTTATGCGGTCCACCTTGTCGTAGTCAATCTCGGGAAAGACTATCTGCTCGGCTATGCCGAAAGCGTAGTTACCCCTGCCGTCGAACGAGCGGGGGCTTAAGCCCTTAAAGTCTTTTACCCGGGGCAGGGCTATGCTTATAACCTTGTCTAAAAAGTCCCACATACGCTCCTTACGGAGCGTCACCTTACAGCCTATGGGCATGCCTTTACGGAGTTTAAAGCCCGCCTCGGACTTACGGGCACGCGTTATAACGGGCTGCTGCCCCGTTATGGCCCTTAGGTCTTCCACCGCCCGCTCGAGCTGCTTTATGTCCTGTACCGCCTCGCCCACGCCCATGTTTACCACTATCTTCTGGAGGCGGGGCACCTGCATGGGGTTTTTGTAGTTAAACTTCTGTATAAGCTTGGGCACCACCTCCTCTTTGTACTTTTTGTAAAGACGGGGTACGTACTTGGTCTCGGTCGCCGTCATTGCTCGCCTCCCTTCTTAAGCGGCTTCTCCGTAACGAGGTCTATGTTCTCGCCGCACTTTTTACAGTAGCGGTACTTCCTCCTAAAGCCCTCCTCCTCCACCACGCGGAAGCCCACGCGCGTCGGGCTGTTGCAGTTAGGACAGACGAGCATAACGTTGCTGACGTCTATGGGCCCTTCGACCTCCACTATCCCGCCTTCCCTAACGCCTTCTATAGGCTTTACGTGCTTCTTTATGAGCCTCACGCCCTCGACGACGACGAAGTGCCTGACGTAAACCGGCTCGCCCTGCTTGTTCCTCCGCTTTACGCGCTTGTAGACGCGCAGCACCTTCCCTTGCTTGCCCTTCTCTTTACCCCTTACGACGAGGACCGTGTCGCCCCGCTTTATCTTAGAGGCCATCACACCACCTCCGGCGCGAGGGAGGCTATCTTGGTAAAGCCTTTGTTTCTCACCTCACGGGCTATGGGGCCGAGTACGCGCGTGCCTAAGGGCTCGCCGTACTGGTTTAAAAGGACGCAGGCGTTGTCGTCAAACTTTATGTAGCTCCCGTCGGGCCTGCGTACCTCTTTCGCCGTCCTTACGATAACGGCGCGGTATATCTTCCCCTTCTTAGCGTTTCCCTGAGGCAGGGCTTCCTTTACCGTAACGGTAACCACGTCGCCGAGGGTGGCGTACTTCCTCGGCGCGTAAGGTATACCTATAACCTGTACGCGCTTAGCACCCGAGTTGTCGGCTACGTTGAGGTAAGTCTGACGCTGAATCATGGCCCTTCACCTCTCTTTAAAGGCAGAGATGATATTATAGCAGAGCTTCCGAAAGTATAAAATTTAAGCGGCGGCGTTAACGGGTCAACGCTTTAAACAGCTCCTCGTAGGCGCGGGCCACGCGCTCGGGCTCGAACGCTTTAAGCTTCCCGTACTGGGCCTCTATCACGCGCGCCCGTTTACCTTCGTCGAAAACTAGCCCGAGAAGCTCCCGCGCGTAAGCCTCCTCGTCCGGAAACGGTATTAAAGGAGCTACGCCGCGCAGAAGCTCCACGTGCCCCCCGCGCGTCTCGTACGCCAGCGTCGGCAGCCCTAAAGTAAATGACTCTAAAAGCACCATTCCCAAGCCTTCCCAGAGGGAGGTAAGCGCGAAGACGCGCGCCCGCTTCATAAGCGGGAAGGGGTTTTTACGCCAGCCTAAAAAGTGTACGAAAGGCTTTATCTTAAGCTCCTCGGCCAGACGCTTAAGATAGGGCGTCTCGCGTCCCTCGCCTACCAAAACGAGGTTAAGCTCGGCCTCTTTTAGAGCCCGGGCAAAAGCTTTAAGCAGGTAAGAAAGGCCTTTCTGCCTCTCGTGCCGGGCAACGTTTATAACGACGGGCCGCTTAAAGAGCTCTTCGTCTTTCTCGGGAAGCGGCTCGTCCGCGAGGCTGCGGACCCACTCCGTCTCGACGGGGTTAGGTACGTAGGTAAGTTTCTCCTCTTTAATAAAGAACGCTTCGCGTAGGTCTTCTTTTACGCCTTCCGAGATGACCACGAGGCGGTCCAGCCGCTCGAGCAGAAACTTCGTAAGTAGACGGAAAGGTAGCTGGTAGGTCTTGTTGTACTTAAGGTAGTTGTCGGCGTTGTGGACCGAGCCCACGAGGGCCGTCTTTAGCGAAGGGTATAAAAGCCGCGTCTGGGCGGCTATCACGCTCTGGGGTCTCATGAAGGCCAGACAGGCGTCGGCGTTTCTTAACAGCTTCCCGAGCTCGTAAGCCCGTAAGGGCTCACTTTTTCTTTTTAAGACGAAGACGGGAAACTCGGTGGCCAGCTCCACGGGCGGCCGGTTTACGACGAGGAAGGGCTCGTGACCGAGGGCTTTAAACTCCTGAGCCAGCACCTTGGCTATGCGGGCCGTAGAGGAGACGAAGCTCAGGTGGTTAACGTAGAGGGCTACTCTCATGCGCTATACCTACCAAGCGGTTGAACTCTACGCCTTCGCGCTCGAGGTAGCCCTTTATACCCTCGAGCACTTTTAAGGGAGCCAAGGGGTCGAAGAAGTTAGCCGTACCCACCTGTACGGCCGACGCGCCCGCCATGACGTGCTCGAGCGCGTCTTCGTAGCCCGATATACCGCCCACGCCCACGATGGGCACCCGGTCCCCGAGGGCCTCGTAAACTTGGTAGACGATTCTTACGGCTATAGGCAGTATGGCCGGGCCCGAGAGGCCGCCCGTAACGGTGGCAAGCTCGGGCCTTTTTAGCTTTACGTTTATCTTCATACCCACTAAGGTGTTTATAAGCACCAGTGCGTCGGCCCCGCTCTCTACGCACGCGCGGGCGAACTCCACCGGGTCGGTGACGTTGGGCGAGAGCTTTACAAGAACGGGTTTTTTTACGCGTTTTTTTACGCCTTCGACGAGCCTCGTGAGGCTCGTAAGGTCGTGGCCGAAGGCTATCCCGCCTTTCTTGACGTTGGGACACGAGACGTTAAGCTCGTAGGCGACAATCTTGTCGGCCTGCTCGAGGGCTAAGCAGACCTCCTCGTACTCCTCTTGCGTCTCGCCGAAGACGTTGGCGATAAAGTGCGTGTCTATACTCTCTATGCGCGGGTATATCTCGTTTAGGAAGCGCTCGACGCCGGGGTTCTGGAGGCCTATGGAGTTTAGCATCCCGCAAGGGGTCTCGGCTATGCGGGGCGGCGGGTTGCCCTCGCGCGGCTTTAAGGATATGCCTTTAGTAACTACGGCGCCGAGCCTCTCTACCGGAAACAGCTCGTTGGCTTCCAAGCCGTAGCCGAAGGTGCCCGAGGCCACCCAGACGGGATTTTTAAACTCAACGCCGAAGAGCGTCACCTTCATCGCTCGGCCATCCGTACGAACTCTTTAAACAGGTAAAACGAGTCGTGGGGCCCGGGCGAGTCCTCGGGGTGGTACTGTACGGCAAACACCTCCTCGCCGAGCCTAATCCCTTCTACGGTGTTGTCCAGAAGGTTTAGGTGCGTCACCTCCACGCCCTTAGGCAGGCTCGCAGGGTCTACGGCGAAGTTGTGGTTCTGAGAGGTTATCTCGACCTTCCCCGTCCGGAGGTCCTTAACCGGGTGGTTGGCCCCGTGGTGACCGAACTTAAGCTTGTAAGTCCTGCCGCCGAGCGCCAGCGCAAGTATCTGGCAGCCTAAGCATATGCCCATAAGCGGTCTCTTACCGAGCTCTCTCCGCGCGAGCCGTATGCCCTGTACGGCCCGCTCGGGGTCGCCGGGACCGTTAGAGAAGAAGAGCGCGTCGGGCTCGAGCTCTTTTATAGCCTCTTCGGCCTCCGAGGGCGGCACTACGGCCACGCGCGCACCCTCTCTGGCTAAGAGTCTCAGGATGTTAAACTTAACGCCGAAGTCTATAACGGCTATTAGGGGGCCTTCGCCCTCGGGCGGGCGGTCCGTCTTACCGTCCTTCCAGAAGTAGAGGCGGTCCGTGGCCACTTGGTCTACGAGCGAGAGCTCCGATATGTCGGGCAGCGCCCGGGCGGCCTTTACCAGCTCCTCAGGGCTGCCCTCGGTGGATATAACGCCTTTAAGCGTACCGCGCTCGCGTATCTTTTTAACGAGCGCCCGCGTGTCTATACCCTCTATGCCCACCACGCCGTACTCTTTTAGATACTCGTGAAGGCTCTTCTCGGCCCTCGGGTTGGAGTAAAACGAGAAGGCCTCTTTTACGACGAACCCGTTTACCTGAACCGCGTCGCTCTCAACGTCTTGAGCGTTCACGCCGTAGTTGCCAATCTGCGTGTAAGTCATGACCACTATCTGGCCTTTGTACGACGGGTCGGTGAGAATCTCCTGATAGCCCGTCATGGCGGTGTTAAAGACGAGCTCGCCCCCCGTCGTCCCTTCCGCACCGAAGGCGTAACCGATAAAGTACGACCCGTCCTCGAGCGCCAGCACCGCCCGCTTTCTGCCCATCGAGACTATCTTACATCAGTAAGATATAGAGCGCGTCTGGATAAGCTGCGTCTCGACCGAGACGTCGTCTCGGATGCAGTTTATCCTCCGGAAGAACCAGAAGTTCTCCGTTAAAAGCTCGAGCAGCTCTTTGTTAAACTCGAGCCTAAAGCCGCGGCCTACGTCAATCCGTAGCGTCAGCTCTTTAGGGAAGTTCCTAACTAAAAAGCCGCGGAAGCTCTGCTCGCCCGCGTTTATCCAGAGCAGGTAGGTGACGTCTTGTCCTACGAAGGCGCCCCAGATGTACGCCGTGCCCTGAGGCTCTTCTATAAGCACGCTCGTGTTGTTGCTAATTATAAGCGACGGCCTCTGTGCCCCGCCGGCCCCGCGGCCTATAAGGAGTTTTACGCCGCGGCCGAACCAGCCGCAGCGGTCGTAGTCGTTAAAGCATGCTCGTAAGGAAGAGTCGCTCTCGGAGCGCGAGCAGCCCGGACAGGCGTGGGCGTACAGGTAGAGCAGCGCGTCGAGGAGCCTGACGAGCCTGTCGTCGGCAAACCTCAGGTGTGGAGTAAAGACGGCGCTGCCGCGCACGACTAACGGTCCCGAGGCTATCACGCGGAACCACCGCTCTTGTGGGGAGGCCGTCCGGTCGAGCTCGCGCGGGTCGCGCGGAGCTACCGCGAGCGTAGAGCCGTCGAGCGTAAACCCGTCGTCGTCGGTAAAAACGTCGGCCGTGACGAAGAGCTTAACGCCTTTTAGCCTGTAGCCTTCGGCGTCTTCGGGCCGGTAAAAGCAGCCGCCCGTAGTGCCCGCTTCGTTAAGCAGGTAGTCGGTAAGTGTGCGCGACTGCGCACGGTTTG